>NZ_JATABF010000039.1:0-62529 GCF_036533715.1 Vibrio sp. M260121
GAGGCAACTCCAACACTTCTACTCAATGAGTGAGAGCTTAATACTTGAACCTAGGAGAGAAAGATCCTTCCCTAGAGTCGTTAAGAAAAAGCCAAGCCGATACCCTAGAAAAAACAATGCCGATCACCTTAAGTGAACGGCATTAGCGTATCGACGCTGCTTTTTTTATTTGATAACTCGTAAGCTTGGTCTGCCTTTCGGGCGAGGTGTTTCTTCCTCTTCAGACTCAGAGTCCACGATTTCAGGTTCTTCATTCACCGTAGTGAAAGTTGGAGATTGCTCTTCTTCGACAATCCCTTCCTCTTCAATATGGGTGTATGCTTCTTCTGGTTCAAACATGGTGCCAGCACCATTCTCACGTGCGTAAATCGCTTGTACAGCGTAAACAGGCACGATAACCGAATGCGGACGACCACTAAAACGAGCGTGGAAGGTAATCGCATCATTACCCAACTCAAGTTGACCAACAGCACGTGGAGCAATGTTCAAGATGATTTGCCCATCTTGAACAAACTCAACTGGTACACGCACACCTGGCATGGTTGCATCAACCACCAAGTGTGGAGTTAAGTCATTGTCTACTAGCCACTCGTAGAATGCGCGAAGCATGTACGGACGGCGAGCAGTCATTTTTGCAATATCCATAACGTGTTATCTAAATCGCTTAGCGAACTAGACGCATTTCACGTTCAGCTTCAGTTAGAGAAGCAAGGAATGAATCACGTTCAAATACGCGGTTCATGTAAACTTTGATCTCTTTAGAACCAGGGCCTACAAGGTCGATACCTAGTTGAGGTAGACGCCACAATAGTGGAGCTAGGTAACAATCGATTAGACTGAACTCTTCACTCATGAAGTATTCGTATTCTGCAAAGATTGGTGCAAGAGTCAGAAGATCGTTACGTAGTTTAGTACGTGCTTTTTCTGATTCTTCCGCGTTACCTTTAACAACCTTTTCAGCTAGTGAGTACCAGTTGCGTTCAATACGGTACATCATCAGACGGCTGTTACCACGAGCAACTGGGTAAACAGGCATTAGAGGTGGATGAGGGAAACGCTCGTCCAAGTACTCCATGATGATTTTTGAATCGTAAAGAGCTAGCTCACGGTCCACAAGAGTTGGTACTGACTTGTATGGGTTCAGTTCCACAAGCTCAGCAGGAAGGTTAGCTTCATCAACAAGCTCAACTTCAACACTTACGCCTTTTTCAGCTAATACGATGCGAACCTGATGGCTATACAAATCTGATGCACTTGAGAAAAGAGTCATCACAGAACGTTTATTGGCAGCTACAGCCATGGAGCCCTCCAGCACACTTACAAATAAAAATAATGGAGGCTAAGCCTCCATTATTCGTCAATTAAAATTGGGAATTAGCACGGTATGATAGCACAATTAATGCACATCACGCCAATACTCTTTCTTGAGCATCACGACAACAATTGTTAGTAGAACTAGGAAGCCCATTACCCACCAACCAAGCGCATGACGCTCTAGCTGAACTGGGTCACCGGAGTAAACTAGGAAGTTCACTAGGTCACCAACTGCTTTATCATACTCGCCAGAGCTTAGCTCCCCCGTACCGTTAGTTTCAGTACCAACAACCACTTGTACTTCTTCACCGTCCACAACTTTTGTGCCGTAAACTGGTGTCGGGATGCCTTGAAGTTCTTCAAGAACGTGCGGCATACCAACGCTTGGGAAAACAATGTTGTTCACGCCAAATGGGCGAGATGGGTCAACATAGAAAGAGCGCAGGTAAGTGTATAGCCAGTCTGCACCACGAACTCGAGCCACAAGTGTTAGATCCGGTGGCGGTGCACCAAACCAGTCCCCCGCTTGCTTCGCAGGCATCGCATTTACCATTAGGTCACCGATTTTCGCTTCAGGATCAAAAATCAGGTTTTCCTTCATTAGGTCAGCAGGAATATCCAAGTCTGTCGCTACTCGCTCGTAACGCTGGTATTGCGTTGAGTGACAAGCAAAACAGTAGTTCATGAATAGCTTCGCGCCGTTTTGTAGCGAAGCTTTATCCGATAGGTCCACGTTCGCCTTGTCTAGCGGTACGTTGGCACCCGCTGCCATCGCGAGAGATGGCAACATAGCAAATAGAATTACAATCCACTTCTTCATTTGAATGTCACCCTCTCTGGTAATGGTTTGGTTGCTTCATTTTTGCTGTAGAAGAACAGCAGTACAAAAAACATGAAGTAACACAAGCTAAAGATCTGAGACAGAATTGTGTACAGCGGCGTTGCCGGTAGTGCACCCAAAATACCCAGAGCGATAAAGGCGATAGTGAACTGAACAATATTCAACAGGTGCAGCTTGCTACGGTAACGGTATGAACGCACTTTACAACGGTCCAACCAAGGTAGAACAAACAGTACTGCAATTGACGCACCCATTAGGATTACACCCAATAGTTTGTCTGGAACCGCACGTAAGATCGCGTAGAACGGTGTGAAGTACCATACAGGAGCGATGTGCTCAGGTGTCTTCAGTGGGTTTGCAGCTTCAAAGTTAGGCGGCTCAAGGAAGTATCCACCCATCTCTGGGTTGAAGAACAGCACGTAACAGAAGAAGAACAAGAAACCAGCGACACCAACCAAGTCCTTAACCGTACCGTACGGGTGGAAAGGAATCGAATCGATGATGTCGTATTTCTTCGTGTAGTAATCGTGGAACTTGAATTGCGTTTCGTAATCGTCGCCCATTGAACCTTTTGGCAGCTTAGTCTCGATACCATCCGGGTTGTTAGAGCCAACTTCGTGCAGTGCCA
Organism: Vibrio sp. M260121; assembly: GCF_036533715.1. Lineage (NCBI taxonomy): Bacteria > Pseudomonadati > Pseudomonadota > Gammaproteobacteria > Vibrionales > Vibrionaceae > Vibrio > Vibrio sp. M260121. Next base: position 2,784 of record NZ_JATABF010000039.1, read on the forward strand.
ATACGTGCAATACAACAAGAAGAAGCAGAACAATAGGTAGTGCAATAACGTGTAGTGCGAAGAAACGGTTCAGCGTTGCACCAGAGATGATGTAGTCACCACGGATCCAAAGTGTTAAGTCGTCACCGATGACAGGAATCGCACCAAACAGAGAAATGATTACCTGAGCACCCCAGTATGACATCTGACCCCATGGTAATAGGTAACCCATGAAGGCTTCTGCCATTAGAACCAAGAAGATCAACATACCGAAGATCCAAAGTAGCTCACGAGGCTTTTGGTATGAACCGTAAATCAGACCACGGAACATGTGCAGGTAAACAACAACGAAAAACGCTGATGCGCCAGTTGAGTGCATATAACGCAGCAACCAGCCGTAATCAACGTCACGCATGATGTATTCGATAGAAGCAAACGCACCATCACCAGATGGAACGTAGTTCATTGTTAACCAGATACCCGTAAGGATTTGGTTAACCAGTACCAACATTGCCAGAGAACCGAAAAGGTACCAAAAGTTGAAGTTCTTAGGCATTGGGTATTCAGACAAATGCTTTTTATAAGCATTCATCGCTGGAATTCGTTTTTCAACCCAGTCTAGTAGTGCTTGCATTATGCGTCTCCCTCATCAACACCGATCATGAGCTTCGTATCACTCAAATACATGTGCTTTGGAACCACAAGGTTCAGAGGTGCAGGAACACCTTGGAACACTCGACCAGCCATATCGAATTTAGAACCATGACATGGACAGAAGAAGCCAGACTTAACGCCTTGGACTTGCTCTGAGAACGTGTCAGGTAGATAGGTCGGTGAGCAACCTAAGTGAGTACAGAAGCCAACTGCCACGAAATACTCAGGCTTGATCGAACGATGCGCATTCTGAGCATAAACTGGCTGTTGTTCCATTTCTGATTGTGGGTCACGAAGCTGTCCGTCGATGTTCTTTAGGTTATCCACCACTTCTTGAGTACGACGTACAACCCATACAGGCTTACCTTGCCACTCAACACGAACCATCTGACCGGCTTCGATTTTACTGATATCCACTTCCACCGGTGCACCTGCAGCTTTTGCTTTGGCACTCGGATTCCATGATTTGATAAAAGGCACGGCGACGGCAGCTGCCCCTAATCCACCAACAACTGCCGTTGTAGCGGTTAGAAAACGCCTGCGACCGTTATTTAAAGGCGCGTTGCTCATCCAAACATTCTCCCATTTGCTCCCTTTGGATCGTTATTATTCCGCTTATAAGAGCATGGCTAACAAATAATGAATTTAGTTCTATTTATTGGGGGGAAATGATAAAGAAAACCCTACTTTTTGACAAGATAAAGCTACCTTTTTGTAACAATTGTGAGGCAAATCGCTCACGCCGTCACAAAAGCGGCAAAATTATAAAAAATAGATGTGATTTGTAACAAGAAAGCGAAACGAAGAATGGCTATAAACGAGATAAAAAGCCTTGTGTTTCGGCTGTTTTCAGCCAATTAGATAGAAAGATCTTTCAAGAATGTGAAGGAGTCCTCCACTTTTGTTATCTCAGTTTTGTAGCACGAAGAAAACCAGAAAACTTGCAGATAAAACGATCAAATGTTGCGAGGATATTAAGCAAGAATGTGAAAACAAATACAAAAGGAAAAACGGACTTTTCAAGCTTTAGAAAAACAAAAAGCTCGGCATATAGCCGAGCTTTGATGCACAGTTTCCAAAGTAACTCTGGAACAGCATAAATTTCCGATAAGAGGAAATTAACGCTTAGAGAACTGTGGACGACGACGTGCTTTACGTAGACCAACTTTCTTACGTTCAACGCAACGAGCGTCACGAGTAACGTAACCAGCTGCACGTAGAGTAGGACGTAGAGACTCATCGTACTCCATAAGAGCGCGAGTGATACCGTGACGGATAGCACCAGCTTGACCAGAAATACCGCCACCTTTAACAGTAACGTATAGGTCTAGCTTCTCAGTTAGTTCAACTAGCTCAAGAGGTTGTTTAACAACCATGCGAGAAGTTGGACGACCGAAGTACTCATCAAGGCTACGCTTGTTGATTACGATGTTGCCGCTGCCTGGTTTGATGAAAACACGCGCAGCTGAGCTTTTGCGACGGCCAGTGCCGTAGTATTGATTCTCTGCCATTTTCGAAATCCCCAATTAGATGTCTAGTACTTGTGGTTGTTGAGCAACATGGTTGTGCTCAGCGCCCGCGTAAACTTTAAGCTTACGGTACATAGCACGGCCTAGAGGACCACGTGGAAGCATGCCTTTAACTGCTAGCTCAAGAACCATCTCAGGTTTACGATCGATCAACTTTTCAAAAGTGATAGATTTTAGACCACCTGGGAATTCAGAGTGACGGTAGTACACTTTGCCTTTAGCTTTGTTGCCAGTTACAGCAACTTTCTCAGCGTTGATAACGATGATGTAATCACCAGTGTCAACGTGAGGAGTGTATTCAGCTTTATGTTTGCCACGTAGGCGAGATGCAATTTCACTTGCTAGACGGCCAAGAGTTTTACCCTCTGCGTCTACAACATACCAGTCGCGTTTTACAGTTTCTGGTTTAGCAACGAAAGTTTTCATGCTAATAATAACCCGTTAATTAAATTTTAAACTTTAAAGGAACACAGTATTGTGTTCCCACACTGTCTAAGAGCCCAGTCATCACCCCTTCGAGTCGTTGGTACTCTCGACCTTCTATGCCGAAATAACTTCGATATTCAGGTCTGCAGTAACGGTGGGTCGCAGGATTATAGAGAAGAGCGAAGAAAAAATCACCTTTTTTTGCGCCAAATCACTAATTTTTTCTTCACTTTTTTAAGATGAGTTGCTGTTTTTTACGCCAGATGCTCTCTAGCAAGGTATTCGTGACTCTGCATTTCTATCAGTCGAGACAAGCAACGTTTAAATTCGAACTCTAACTGTCCTTGTGTATAAAGGAACTCCATTGCAACTTCAGCAGAAATAATCAACTTAACGTTACGTTCGTAGAATTCATCGACCAATGCAATAAAGCGTCTTGCAGCATCATCTATCTTGCTATCCATCTGCTTCACGTCCGCCAGCAAGACGGTATGGTAAATACGCGATAATTCAATGTAATCGTTTTGACTACGTGGGGTTTGACACAGTTGTTCAAAAGAAGCATGTAGCACACCATCGCTGGCCTCTATTACCGCCACTTCTCGATGGTTGATTTCGATGCTGTATGCAGCAACTTTTCTTTCACCAATCAACTGTTGGTAATACGTATTAAGATTAATAGACGCCTGCTCATCCAACGGATAATGATAGATTTCGGCTTGTTGCAACGTTCTTAGGCGGTAATCCACTCCACTGTCGACATTAAGCACGTCACAGCGCTGAATGATCATGTCTATCGCAGGTAAGAAGCGCGCCCGTTGCAAGCCATTACGATACAAGTTTTCTGGTTCAATGTTCGACGTCGCGACTAAAATCATTTGTCGCTTAAACATCTCTTGCAACAAGGTCGCTAAGATCATCGCATCTGTGATATCGGAAACGAAGAATTCATCAAAACAGACCACATCCGCTTCTTTCTTGAATAAATCGGCCACTTTTGACAGCGGATTTTCCACTTCACCTAAACGCTTGAGCTCATCATGCACACGATACATAAAACGGTGAAAATGCACGCGCATCTTTCTTTCTGTCGGCAAGGCGTCAAAAAACGCATCCATGAGGTAAGTTTTACCCCGCCCTACTCCTCCCCAAAAGTACAAGCCTTTTGGTGGTTCTGGCATCTCAGGCTTTTTACCCAGTAATTTCTGCCAAGTGCTAAGCTGAGGAATAGGCGCAGACTGGAATTCTGCAATCGCATGGTAAAGGTTGTCTAAAGCAACGACAGCATTATTTTGTGCTTCGTCACGCTGGAATCCATGCTCTGCTATGTCTTGTTGGTATCGTTGTAATGGTGTCATGGCATTGAGTCGTATCAGAGGTACAGAAAAAATTGTCACCTCGGGGTCAGCTTTGAGAATAGAGAGATGTGGATATCAGTCCCCGAAGACTTACCGCTATTTTTCTTTATCGGCTGTTCAAGCCATAGTAACATGGACTAGCACCGCGTGTAACTAAGTAGTAAAAGACTTGTTAAAACAACTATAAGGAGCAGTTATGCCTTGGATTTATGCCATTGTGGGTTTGCTGGTCGGTACAATCGTAGGCGTAGTCATTAGTAGACTAACCACCCCCGAATACAAAAAACAAAAGTCTGTGCAAAAAGAGCTGGAAGCTGCCAAGTTTGAGCTAGAGCAACAACGTCAAGAGCTCGTCGATCACTTTGCACAAACTGCAGAAATGTTGGATACCTTAGGTAAAGACTACACCAAGCTGTACCAACACATGGCAAAGACGTCTTCAGAACTTCTGCCTAACTTGCCTGAGCAAGACAATCCGTTTGATAAGAAGACTGCGATGTCGACTGAACAGATTGAAGAAGACCAATCCGACGTCAACGAACAACCAAAAGACTACGCCAACGGCGCAACAGGTCTTTTAAAGGATCAGGAAAAAGAAATCATCGACGCACCAGAAGCTGTCACTGCTAAAGCGTCTTAATCCCCTCTTTCCTACCTAACTGGGTCAATACATACACATTTCTTATCAATTTGTATTGACCCTTTTTGAACTTTTCTTAAGCAACTCATCTCTAACAACCTGTGTGCTGTCGCCACCTTTTGATTATCCGAATTAATCCCTATATAACTAAATAACCGTATAGAACTAACGGTTCGGATATTTCTTTTTGACAGACCTGTTTCAAGAGGAGTTATTGGATGAAAAAACCATTGCTTGCGCTAACCGTTCTATCTTTAAGCTTGGGTTCAATCATCACCCCAATTACTGCGACTGCGGCGCTGCCGTTAAGTGTGGATGGGGAGCAGTTACCTAGCCTTGCCCCGATGCTCGAAAAAGTGACCCCTGCGGTTGTGAGTATTGCGGTTGAAGGTAAACAAGTTCAAACCAGCCGTATCCCAGAGCAGTTTCAGTTCTTCTTTGGGCCTGAGTTTCCAACAGAGCAAACTCGTGAGCGTCCATTCCGAGGCTTGGGCTCTGGCGTTATTATTAACGCGGACAAAGGGCAAATCGTCACAAACTACCATGTAATTAAAGGCGCTGATGACATCCGTGTCCGTTTGTACGATGGTCGAGAGTACGATGCAAAATTAGTGGGTGGAGATGAAATGTCAGACATTGCTCTACTCAAACTGGAGAAAGCAAAAGATCTGACTCAGATTAAAGTCGCCGACTCAGACAAACTGCGCGTTGGTGATTTCACGGTTGCGATTGGTAACCCATTTGGCCTTGGTCAAACCGTTACTTCGGGTATCGTCTCAGCACTCGGTCGAAGCGGCTTGAATGTGGAGAACTTCGAGAATTTCATCCAAACAGATGCGGCCATCAACAGCGGTAACTCTGGCGGTGCTTTGGTTAACCTTAATGGTGAACTGATCGGTATCAATACGGCAATTCTTGGTCCGAATGGCGGTAATGTTGGGATCGGTTTTGCTATTCCATCTAATATGATGAAAAACTTAACTGACCAAATTCTAGAGTTTGGTGAAGTGAAACGCGGCATGTTGGGCGTACAAGGTGGTGAAGTCACTTCAGAGCTAGCAGAAGCATTAGGCTATGAATCGAGTAAAGGCGCATTTGTTAGTCAAGTAGTACCTGACAGCGCTGCAGATAAAGCAGGCCTAAAAGCCGGTGATGTGATTACTTCCGTAAACGGTAAGTCGATTGATACCTTCTCCGAGTTACGCGCAAAAGTCGCAACGCTCGGTGCGGGCAAAGAGATCACATTGGGTGTGATTCGTGATGGTAAGAAGAAGTCCTTCGATGTGACGTTAGATGAATCTACCAATATAAAAGCGAAGGCGGAAACGCTTCACGAAGGCCTTAAAGGTGCAGAACTAAGCAACACCACGCCAAGCGATAAAATCCAAGGTGTTAAGGTGACTAGTGTGGCTGAAAACTCTCCAGCGGCACAATACCAACTAGCACAAGATGACATCATTATTGGTGTTAACCGTAAGCGTGTGAAGAATTTAGCAGAACTGCGCGCGATTGTTGAAAAACACAAAGGTGTGCTCGCGATAAACGTTCAACGTGGTGATCGCACGGTTTACTTGGTTATCCGTTAACAGGGTTAAGTGATAAACCAATCACACAAATAGAAGCGAAGGAGTAGCATCCGTCATTTAATGCGTGATGACACTCGAATGCTTTGCTTATGTCATGGTTTTTTAAAAGGGCAGGACGATCACGTCTTGCCCTTTTGTTATTTTTAAATGTAATGCTATCCTTCAGTTTTCTATGCCAATTGGGCGCTCAATCATGGAGAGGTTATGCTTAGCTTTTTGTTACGTTCTGTCTTTTTAGGCTTAGCAACTGCCGTCATTGTATTACTCGCCGTTCCATCTTTGCGCAGCAATGTCATCCCAACCGCACTTGTTGATCCACAACCAAGCAACATCGCGTCACTCGAGGTGTCTTTTAACCAAGCGGTAAGAAAGGCAGCGCCCGCGGTAGTGAATATCTACAGCCGTAAGTATGTGGAAAATGACCGCAGCAAGCTTTCAACTCAAGGCTTGGGCTCTGGCGTTATTGTTAGCGAAAAAGGTTACATCATTACCAACTATCACGTAGTGGCTCAAGCTGACCAAATCGTCGTAGCCTTGCAAGATGGTCGTGTTGCTGCTGCTCAATTGGTAGGTACAGACAAGCGTACAGACATTGCGATCTTACGTGTTGAAGGCACTAACCTGCCTGTTATCCCACTAAATCCAGAATACAAACCTCGAGTTGGTGATGTCGTCCTAGCAATTGGCAACCCGTACAACTTAGGTCAAACCACCACATTCGGTATTATTTCAGCAACAGGTCGTTCGTCGATCAGTGATGGTCGCCAAGCCTTTATCCAAACCGATGCAGCAATCAACGAAGGTAACTCAGGTGGGGCTTTGGTCAACACGCAAGGTGAATTGGTTGGTATCAACACCGCTTCTTTTCAGCAAGCAACCGATCTTGAGACCTACGGTATTTCTTTTGCTATCCCAGCCCCTCTGGCAAACAAGATCATGCAGAAGATCATTGCTGATGGCCGCGTAATCCGAGGCTATATTGGCATTGATGGGCAAGATATTAATGCAGTAACTGCTCGCTTATTAGGTAACGAACACATTGGTGGCATCGTGGTGTTAGGCATTGACCCGAATGGTCCTGCGAGTGATGCTGGTTTTGAGAAACAAGACATCATCATCAGTATTAACGGTACGAAAGTTCAAGGAAGGCAAAGCGTGATGGACATCGTCACTGACTTACGTCCGGGCACCTCCGTCGATGTTGGCATTATCCGCAAGGGTAAAGAAATGAACTTAAAAGTCACCATCGCCGAAGACAAACAAGAAGCATAAAAAAATCCCAGCCATTGGCTGGGATTTTTATTTGTGCGTTATTCGCTATCGCTTGGCTCTTCTGAAACCTCAGGACTTCCGCCCATCTCAATTTCAATTCGTGTTACGCGTTGTAAACCACGTGGCAGTAAGCTGCCTCGACGTCCGCGTTCACCACGGAAGTTCTCAAGGTCAGCAGGTTTCAAGCCTAGTTTACGCTTACCTGCATACAAGGTTAGAGACGCGCCTTGTGGCAGAGCCATCAAGTGAGAAAGCACCTCTTCACGCTCTTTCGCCTTCGCCGCTGGAATGTTGATGATCTTGTTACCCTTACCTTTCGCCAATTGCGGTAGGTCTTTAATTGGGAACAACAACATACGACCTTGGTTGGTAATCGCTAAAATTTCATCCGAATCCAAATCAGCAATCGTCTTCGGTGTCATCACCTCAGAGTTGGCCGGTAACGTCACCAATGCTTTACCGCTGCGGTTCTTCGATAACAAGTCTGAGCCTTTACATACAAAGCCGTAACCCGCATCAGAACCCACCAGCCATAATTGCTCTTCTTCACCCATGATCACTTGGCGAATATTGCTGCCCGCAGTGATATTCAAGCGACCAGTAATCGGTTCACCTTGGCTTCGTGCTGACGGTAGTGAATGCGACTCAAGTGAGTAGCTTCGGCCATCACTGCCAAAGAATACCGCTTGCTGGTTACTCTTACCGCGCGCGTGCGCTAGGTATTTATCGCCAGACTTGTAGCTCAAGCCTTCTGCATCCACATCGTGACCTTTCGCGTGACGAATCCAACCTTTCTCAGAAAGCACAACCGTGATTGGCTCGCTTGGTACTAGGTCGCGTTCAGTCAACGCTTTTGCTTCTGCACGTTCAACCATTGGAGAACGACGATCATCACCGTATTTCTCTGCGTCTGCTTTGATTTCTTTCTTCAGTAGTGTGTTCAGACGACGCTCAGAACCTAGTAGCTGTTCTAGCTTCTCACGTTCTTTCTCTAGCTCGTCTTGCTCACCACGGATCTTCATCTCTTCTAGTTTGGCTAGGTGACGAAGTTTAGTATCTAGAATCGCATCCGCTTGGATATCGGTAATGCCAAAGCGTTCCATCAGCACTGCTTTTGGATCGTCTTCAGTACGAATGATCTCAATCACTTCATCTAGGTTTAGGTAAGCAACCAACAAACCTTCCAAGATGTGTAGACGAGCCATGACTTTGTCTAGGCGGTGTTGTAGACGACGACGTACAGTCGTGCGACGGAACTCGATCCACTCAGACAGAATTTGAACCAGACCTTTAACTTGAGGACGGTTATCCAAACCAATCATGTTCAAGTTAACGCGGTAGCTGCGCTCAAGATCGGTTGAAGCGAACAAGTGGTTCATCAACAGATCGCAATCTACGCGGTTTGACTTTGGAACCACAACGATACGCGTTGGGTTCTCGTGATCCGATTCATCGCGAAGGTCATCAACCATTGGCAGCTTCTTAGCGCGCATTTGGTTAGCGATTTGCTCAAGCAGTTTCGCACCTGATACTTGGTGTGGCAGAGAAGTGATCACGATATCTGAACCTTCTTTGTGCCATACCGCGCGCATCTTGATGCTGCCACGACCGTTACGGTAAATCTTCTCAATATCTGCTTGTGGCGAGATGATTTCTGCTTCTGTTGGGTAATCCGGACCTTTAACGAACTGCATCACATCAGGCAGTTCCGCCTTCGGGTTGTCGATCAAATGAATGGTCGCATCCGCCACTTCACGAACGTTGTGAGGCGGGATATCTGTCGCCATACCAACCGCGATACCAGTAACACCGTTTAGCAGGATATGAGGCAGACGTGCAGGCAACATTTGTGGCTCTTTCATTGTGCCATCAAAGTTAGGTTGCCATTCAACCGTACCCTGACCTAATTCGCCCAGCAGTACTTCGGCAAACTTAGACAGTTTTGCTTCGGTATAACGCATTGCCGCGAATGATTTCGGATCATCTGGCGCACCCCAGTTACCTTGACCGTCAACCAATGGGTAACGGTAAGAGAATGGCTGTGCCATCAATACCATCGCTTCGTAACATGCAGAGTCACCGTGCGGGTGGTATTTACCCAACACGTCACCAACGGTACGTGCTGATTTTTTGTATTTCGCTGATGCCGAAAGACCAAGTTCCGACATTGCGTAAATGATGCGTCGTTGAACCGGCTTCAAACCATCGCCAATGTATGGCAATGCGCGGTCCATGATTACGTACATCGAGTAGTTCAGATAAGCGTCTTCGGTGAACTTGCGCATTGGCAACTGTTCAACGCCATCGTAAGTAATTTCTGTAGACATCCGTTAAACCTCTGCCATATCGCCGTTGTTTTGTAGCCAAGAACGACGATCATCTGCTCGTTTCTTACCAAGCAGCATGTCCATCATTTCCATGGTCGCCGCCGAGTCATCAATGGTTAACTGAACCAGACGACGCGTGTTTGGATCCATGGTTGTTTCGCGCAACTGAAGTGGGTTCATCTCACCCAGACCTTTGAATCGTTGCACGTTGATTTTGGCTTTCTTCTTCGACAAGCGCTCTAGTACGCCATCTTTTTCGTCATCGTCTAGGGCATAGAATACTTCTTTGCCACAGTCGATACGGTACAGAGGCGGCATCGCTACGTAGATATGACCAGCTTCAACAAGAGCACGGAAGTGACGAGTAAACAGAGCACACAATAGCGTTGCGATGTGTAGACCATCCGAGTCCGCATCGGCAAGGATACAGATCTTACCGTAACGCAGGCTGTCTAGGTTGTCGCTGTCTGGGTCGATACCCAAAGCAACTGAGATGTCGTGGACCTCTTGAGATGCAAGCACTTGGTCTGCAGAGACTTCCCACGTATTCAGGATTTTACCGCGCAGTGGCATCACCGCTTGGAACTCACGATCACGTGCTTGTTTAGCAGAACCACCCGCCGAGTCACCCTCTACGAAGAAGATTTCGGTGCGGTTAAGGTCTTGTACAGAACAGTCGGTCAGTTTGCCTGGCAGTGCAGGACCTGATGCGACCTTCTTACGTACAACCTTTTTGCTCGCGCGCATACGACGGTGTGCGTTAGCGATACACACTTCCGCTAACTGTTCAGCCAGCTGCGGCTTTTCGTTCAACCATAGGCTGAATGCGTCTTTTACGACACCAGAGACAAAGGCAGCCGTCTGACGAGAAGACAAACGCTCTTTCGTCTGACCCGCAAATTGCGGATCTTGAATCTTAACTGACAGAACGTAAGAACAGCGGTCGAAAACGTCATCACCCGTTAGCTTCACGCCACGAGGCAATAAGTTACGGAATTCACAGAACTCACGCATTGCATCAAGCAAGCCTTGGCGTAGACCGTTTACGTGTGTACCACCTTGTGCGGTTGGGATAAGGTTCACGTAGCTTTCCGTGATCATCTCGCCGCCTTCAGGCTGCCAGATTACCGCCCAGTTTGCCGCTTCAGTTTCTGCTGAGAACTCACCAGTAAATGGTTCTTCAGGGATAACTGGATAACCTTTCACACCTTCCGCTAGATAGTCTTTAAGACCATCTTCGTAGTGCCATTTGTAGTCTTTGTTGTTTACTTTATCGGTAAACGTAATCTCTAGACCCGGGCAAAGTACTGCTTTCGCACGTAGGTTATTCACCAAACGTGTTACCGAGAAGTTTGCAGAATCAAAGTACTTTGCATCTGGCCAGAAGTGTACACTGGTACCACGGTTGCGACGGCCACATGTGCCCGTAACCGTTAGGTCAGAAACCTTATCACCGTGTTCAAAAGCAATCTCATACACTTGACCGTCACGACGGACGGTCACTTCAACACGCTTAGACAACGCGTTTACTACTGAGATACCTACACCGTGTAGACCACCAGAGAATTGGTAGTTCTTATTAGAGAATTTACCACCTGCGTGAAGCTTACATAGGATCAGTTCAACACCTGATACCTTCTCTTCTGGGTGGATATCAACAGGCATGCCTCGACCATCATCGATCACTTCTAGTGATTGGTCAGCATGTAGGATGACTTGTACTTTTGAGGCATGTCCGGCTAGCGCTTCATCGACACTGTTATCGATAACTTCTTGGCCCAAGTGGTTTGGGCGCGCTGTATCCGTATACATCCCTGGTCGGCGACGTACTGGCTCTAAGCCATTCAGTACTTCAATGGCACCAGCATTATATTGTTCAGTCATAATACGGAATTGTTCTCAAAGTTTACTTGTAACCCGAGCCCCGCGAATGTGCAGGCGTACTCGAGAAACGAAAAAGCTACCCCGTCTGCGTGCTTATCAAAGATAAGGTCATGCATAACAAAGTAGTCAGGGCTTCATACCCTTAAGATCTTTTTTGGCAAAACATAGTCGGAAAGCCTGCCAACTATGTCAAGAAACGGTTGGATATGGCAATTAAAACTATGAGCCTATTCCAATCGTCTCGATAGTATTACAGTTTTAGGAATTCAATGATTTGAGCAGGATAACGCTCAAAGCCGATAAAACTGTGATCACCACCTTCTTCTACCGTTTGTTTCGCTTGCGCGAACTTTTCTACGGCCTGGCGATAGTCCAAAACCTCGTCTTCCGTTTGCTGTAACAACCAGAAAGACTCAGGCGACGCGATGCTTTGTACATCAAGTGCTTTTAGCTCGTCAATATGACAAGCTTCAAGTGTATAGGTTTCGTGCGTATACGGGTTGGTTTGCTCACCAAGGTAATCCACCAGCAATTCATAAGGCTTTACTGCTGGGTTTACGACGACGGCTCGAAAACCAAATTTCGCATTTAGCCACGTTGACATGTAACCGCCTAGCGAACTGCCAACAAGGCCAATGTTGTAGTCGTCTTGATGTTGCTCAACGATCTCAAGCAAACATTGAGCAGCCAGTTCAGGGAAACAAGGTAGTTGAGGTACGACAACCTTGATATCCGGTCGCTGCTGTTCACAGTACGCTTTCATCAGGTTCGCTTTCATGGAAAGCGGCGAGCTGTTAAAGCCATGGATATAAAGCAGCAAAGAAGGTTTGCTCATGATCGCCTCACGTTAAAAAAGTAAGCCCGAACATAAGGTTCGGGCGTGATAATGATTAGTATCCGTTTGAATTAAAGTCTGGCTGGAATTGGCCATCGGGTAGTCGGTTGACTTCTGTGGTAATGTCACCATTACTGTGCAACTCAAGTTCTCGCCAACCTGGTGATTCTGTATCCAGTGCAAAATCATCGGAGTCCGGTTTGAATTGCACACAAGTCGACGGCGTTGCCATCACGCGGATGCCATTATAAAGAACATTCATGTCTTGGTGCACATGACCACATAAAATGCCTTTTACGTTCTCAAAACGGTCCACCACTTGCCAGAAAGCATCCGCATCTTTTAATGCATGCTGATCTAACCAAGCACTTCCTACCAACAATGGGTGGTGGTGTAATAACACCAAGGTATGTCTTTGCGGGTTTTCTGCTAGTTTTTCTTCTAACAGTGCTAACTGTTGGTCACTCAAACGTCCGTGGGGTACCCCCACCACTTGTGAATCCAATAAGACTAACTGCCAATGCTCACCAAGCATCACATGCTCAGCAGCTTGAATTTGAGGAGATGGCAGTACACTGCCCATATTTGGCTTATAGTCGTGGTTGCCTGGAAGCCAGAAACAATCTTTTTTCAGCGGCGCGATACCCTCAGCAAAACGCTGGTAAGACTCGGCACTATGGTCTTGTGAAATATCACCCGTTGCCAAAATGTATTCATACTGCACTTGGTGATTAAGAATCTCTTGTACCACGGCGGCGAAGCTGTCAGCGGTTCTTACGCTCAGCAAACTGCCCTCATCTGCCTCAAACAGGTGAGTATCCGTGATTTGTAATAGCTTTATGCTGTCACTAGATGATTGCAAAATGAAAACCTGATTCGTCCACTATATAGTTTTTAGTTATTTTCCTTTAGTGACATGACAATCAATTGAAGGCAAGTGGCGTTCTACTAATGCCACTTCGTAAACAGAATGTCAGCCATTCACCAAGGAACGTATTAAGTTGATGCTTTTCATCTTTCTGCATCAACTGGTCGTTGGGATAATCATATTTAGCTTTGATGCGAGAAAACTCTCCGCTTGAGCATACTTCAGCAACTCTCGCATCGTGATAAAGCCTGACAGACATCGTCGGTAAAGGAAACACTGGTGTTTCATCACTCTGACATATCTCAACAACTGTGGTGTATTTTGTGATTTCATTCACGGTCAGTTGGTAAACCATGTTTGCCGCTTGATAGCAGCGAACATCACCAACTTCAGCAGAGGCAGGCAACAAGGCGTTCAACTTAGCGTAGTTGGTCTCATAAGTTCTCATTAGACCGGCTAAGTCGACATGGTATCGCTGTTTTTCAGCTACTTGTGCCATTACTTACTCTCCACTTTCGGGGAAACTTCCCATTGCGATGTCAATTCTTGGTGATTTAACTGCAACCATTGAAGAGCAATGATTGAGGCACCGTTTTCGAATTTTCCATCTTTCACCCACTGATACGCGGTTTCACGACTCATGACATGGACTCGAATATCTTCATTCTCATAGTCTAAACCATGAATGCCATGCGCTTTAGTTGCATCCACTTCACCAATGAATACATCCAGCTTTTCAGAACAGCCGCCAGAAGAAGGATAATAAGAGGTGACAGAAGCTACACGTCCGACTTGAATACCCGCTTCCTCTTCCGCTTCTCGACGAATCACCTCTTCAGCAGATTCGTCACGATCAATCATGCCAGCGACAATCTCGTACTGCCATGGGTGTGAATGCTCCAAAGCTCCCACTCTGATCTGTTCAATGATCACAACCTGATCAGTCACAGGATCATACGGGAGCATGGCGGCAGCATGACCACGTTCGAACATTTCTCGTTCGACAACCCCACTCCAACCACCGGCGAATAACCTATGCTTAAAACGGTATTTCACCATTTTAAAGAAACCTTTAAACACAGTTTCTTTCGAGATTATTTCCACATCTTGGGAAGTAAGATCGTTTTGTTGCTTGTCACACTGTTGCATTCAGCACCTCTCTGAGTGAATCTTGTAGTTTACTCATTGTTATTCGCTTGCTCAAAGGACTTGGCTCAACTTTTTGTACAATAGTTATAAATTATTTTAAGCCTTTGCCAATTACTTATTGCACAAGTGGATAATTACGTGTAAAAAAGTGCAAAGTTTCGAGTAAATATCGTCCAAATTGAGTTAAACTACTGAGAATTAACCAATCTATAGACCGCGGGAATAGAAAATGAAAAAACTGCTTCCACTATTTATCAGTGCAGCGCTAGGCAGTATGAGCACATCTGCATGGGCAGACTCTCTTGCTGAAATCTATGACTTAGCAAAACAAAACGACCCTCAATTGCTCAGTGTAGCAGCGCAGCGTGATCAAGCTTTTGAAGCAATCAACTCTAGCCGCAGTGCCCTACTACCACAAATCAACTTAACTGCGGGTTATGATATCAACAGAGGTGACCTAGACAAAGACTCGTCAGGTAAGGTCTCGACTGATAATAATCAATTATCTGCAGGCGTTGGGTTTACTCAAGAGCTGTACAACCGTGCATCTTGGATCACTCTAGATACCGCAGAGAAAACAGCACGTCGCGCAGATGCAACGTACGCGGCTACGCAACAAGGTTTGATCCTTCGTGTTTCTCAAGCTTATTTTGAAGTACTACGTGCACAAGATAACTTAGTATTTGTTCGTGCAGAAAAAGCAGCCGTTGGCCGTCAGCTAGAACAAACTAAGCAACGTTTTGAAGTGGGTCTATCTGCGATCACTGACGTACATGATGCACAAGCACAGTACGATGCAGTACTAGCCGATGAAGTATTGGCAGAAAACGATCTGATCAACAGCTACGAATCACTACGTGAAATCACAGGCCAAGAGCACAAGAACCTGAACGTTCTAGACACTGCTCGTTTCTCTGCAAGCCGCTCTTCTGAGCCAGCAGAAGCTCTGATTGAAGAAGCGAAAACAACTAACCTGAGCCTACTGTCTGCACGTATCGCACAAGACATCGCTCGCGATAACATTTCGCTAGCAAGCTCTGGTCACCTACCGACGCTATCACTAGACGGTGGTTACAACTATGCGGATACAACAGATAGTAGTAACGACCAAACGGCTGATGGCTTCAATGTTGGCGTGAACCTCGCTGTGCCGCTATACACAGGTGGTCGTACAACGTCTGAAGTGAAACAAGCAGAATACGGCTATGTGTCAGCAAGTGAAGAACTAGAGAAAGAATACCGTGGTGTTGTGAAAGAAGTGCGTGCACAGAACAACAACATCAACGCTTCTATCGGCGCACTAAAAGCGTACGAGCAATCTGTAGTGTCAGCACAATCTGCGCTTGAAGCAACAGAAGCAGGCTTCGATGTAGGTACTCGTACTATCGTTGATGTACTAGACGCAACTCGTCGTCTATACGATGCTAACAAGAACCTATCAGACGCTCGTTACAACTACATTCTTGCTGGCCTTCAGCTACGTCAAGCGGTAGGTACACTGAGCGAGCAAGATATCCTAGATGTTGATGCAGGCCTTAAGCCAGTAAAATAAACATCGATAGATAAGTAACGCAAGACGCCAGCTGATTTTTCAGCTGGCGTTTTTTATTGGGGTAAATAACCAAGCCAAGTGCGCTTTAGAGCCCTTCCTCTTTCGAAGGAGAGGGTTAACCCCCTCTAACTCCCCCTTGAAAAGGGGGAGGACTGGAATGCGCTTGTGGTTAGAATCACTCCTCCAAAAACAACAAAGGCCGCTAGAAAGCGACCCTTAGTAATTAGTTTGTAGTAGCCAGTTTAATGAGAAAGGAATTAGCCCTTACCACCTTTGATAGCGTTAATGATTTCGCTGGTTGAGCAACCGTCTTCAAAGTTCAGTACGCGAACTTCACCACCAGCAGCAATCACTTCTTTACCACCAGCGATCTCTTCTGGTTTGTAATCGCCACCTTTTACTAGCAAGCTTGGCAACACTTCAGAGATCAAACGTTGTGGGGTGTCTTCACTGAAAGGTACTACCCAATCTACCGCACCAAGACCTGCCAATACCGCCATACGACGATCGGTTGGGTTAACTGGACGACCAGGGCCTTTTAGGCGCTTAACGGAATCATCAGTATTTACTGCAACAATTAGGCGGTCGCCTAGCTCAGCTGCGTGGTTTAAGTAAGACACGTGGCCTGCGTGTAGAATGTCGAAACAACCATTCGTCATCACAACCTTCTCGCCTTTCGCACGTGCTTTCTTCACTGCTTCAATCAGAGCTTGTTCTGAAATCACACCGTAGTCTGTGTCTTGGCTACCGTGAATCGCTTCTGCCAACTCAATCTCAGACAGCGTTGATGTACCCAGCTTACCAACCACAACACCCGCGGCTGCGTTTGCCAGTGCGCACGCTTCTTCAAACGATTTACCCGCAGCAACAGATGCTGCAAGAACAGAGATAACTGTGTCACCAGCGCCTGTCACGTCGTACACTTCTTTCGCTTGGGTCGGCAAATGGAATGGCTCTTGCCCACGGCGAATCAAGGTCATACCGTTTTCGCTGCGTGTTACCAATAGGGCTTCAAATTCGAACTCTTCAACCAAAGCCAGTGCTTTCTCAACTAGCTCTTGGTCAGATTTCACTTTACCCACAACGTCTTCGAACTCTTTCATGTTTGGAGTAAGCAGTGTTGCTCCGCGGTAGCGTTCAAAGTCCGCACCTTTCGGGTCAATGAATACTGGGATGTTTGCTGCGCGTGCTTTCTGAATGTAAGCCTGAACGTGCTCTAGGGAACCTTTCGCGTAGTCAGACATGATCACAGCTTTCACACTTGGTAGTGCAGTTTCCATGCGAGACAGCACTGGCTCAGCATCTGTGTTCTCGAACTTGTCTTCGAAATCCAGACGAATCAATTGCTGACCACGGCTCATCACGCGAAGCTTAGTGATAGTTGGGTACTCTGGCAGCGCAACGAAATCGCATTTCACTTTTAGCGAGTTCAGTGTTTCCGTCAGTACTTTCGCTGGCTCATCCATACCCGTTAGACCAACAATGTGAGCGTGACCGCCAAGTGAAGCAATGTTCATTGCCACGTTCGCAGCACCACCCGGACGCTCTTCATTGTTTTCTACTTTCACAACAGGTACTGGCGCTTCAGGAGAGATACGTCCAGTCGGGCCATACCAGTAACGATCTAGCATGACATCACCGATGATTAGCACACCAGCGCTGTTGTAATCAGGTAGAATTGGTTTCATTATTGGTCTCCAAAAATTAAATCACGGTGAGTTTAACACAGCCTTTTTCTAGGCTGAACCTTGTGCACGACTTCTGCTTAGGCAAACCATTGATTCCATGCTTGCTTCACCCACTCTCGCTCTGCAACAAATTTCTCTTCCGCCACATCGGCATCCAAGTTAAGCAAGTTTCGACGATGAATCTCGTCACGCATTGATGTGTATGCGCGCGTCAGTTGCATCGCTTGATCTTCTTCCATGACACCTTGTGCAATCAGGGTTTCAAAAATACGTACATTATCGCACCAGCGAATCAGCTTTGGCTTACTGTGACTGTAGTTGAGCACAAGGTATTGAGCGAGAAATTCAATATCGGTAATGCCGCCGTTATCTTGCTTAAGCATAAAACGACCGGACTTTTTCCCGCCCAAGTGGTCACGCATTTTCTCACGCATATCGACCACGTCTTTCTTTAGCGTGTCTTGGTCACGCTGTTTACACAGCACGTCATGACGCGTGTTGTGGAAGGCAATCGCCAAAGGCTCATCACCATAAATCATGCGCGCACGCACTAGGGCTTGATGCTCCCACGTCCAAGCGTCTTTATGTTGGTAGTCGTCAAACGCATCGGTTGGGCTTACCAACAAGCCTGAAGCGCCAGATGGACGTAAGCGAGTATCCACTTCGTACAGAATGCCTGATGCAGTGCGGGTCGAGAAAATATGAATGATGCGCTGCGCTAAACGAAGATAGAACTGGCGACCATCGATTTCTTTCTTACCATCGGTATAGACGTTCACTGGGCAATCGTGCATGAAGACGATATCAAGGTCTGAGTTATAGCCCAGCTCCCAGCCGCCAACTTTCCCGTAACCAATGACAGCAAAGCCCTTCCCTTCACGATCTTTGACATGCGTCGGTTCGCCATATTTTTCCGACACTTGTAACCACGCTTGGTTCACTACCGCTTCGACAATCGCTTCTGCCAAGTAGGTTAAGTGATCACTTACTTTCATTACAGGCAACACGCCAGCAATATCGGCAGCCGCAATGCGGAGGATGCAGATTTGCTTAAACTGACGCAGCGCTTCCATCTGCTGTTCCATATCATCCTCTGGAATGCGAGCAAGGAAGTCACGTAGCTCTGTTCGGTAGCTATCGAGTGGAATTGGGTTGTACAGATGCTGAGGATCGATCAACTCATCGAGCAGAATCGGGTAACGCGATAGCTGCTCTGAAATCATCGGGCTAGCGGTACACAGGCGAACCAATTGCACTAACGCCGCCGGATGCTCATCCAACAACTCAAGGTACGTTGTTCGAGTACAGATGTTGTGCAGCAAGTGCAAAACTCGCGGCAAACCAAATTGCGCATCTGGGTGGGCAAATACTGCATCAAACACTTTTGGCATCAATTTGGTCAGCACTTCTCGGCCACGTGGTCCAAGTGTCTTCTTCGCCAAATCCGCTTTGAACTGCATGATGGTTTTCGCCAAGTGTTCTGGGTTCTCAGCTTTGATGTCCTCTTGTAGAACGTGTTCAAGCACGTCTTGTTTAGTCGCCATGTCCCACAACTCATGGAAATGACGAGCGACGACTTCCGCTTCGTCCTCTTCATCATCACCAATCAAGCTTTCAAACACCTTATGCACGTTTGCCATGTGTTGTTGAGTTTGAGCAATGAGCGCATCCCAACTATCAAAGCGCATTGCAGTGGCAAGTTTTAGCTGCTCGTCTGCACAATCGGGCAAAGTTTGCGTTTGCTTGTCTGCCATCGCTTGCAGCAAGTTTTCTAGTTGGCGCAGGTACTTATAAGCCGCTTCAAGGTTATCGACCTCTGGTTGAGTTAGCTGACCCAATTCACCGATTGCACTTAAGGTTTCTAGCAGGCCACGGCCACGTAAAGATGGCTCGCGACCACCACGAATTAACTGGAACACTTGAGCGATAAACTCAATCTCACGAATGCCGCCCGCGCCCAATTTGATGTTGTTGCTCAAACCACGACGGCGCACTTCACTGCTGATCATGGATTTCATGCGGCGCAGGGATTGAATCGCACTGAAGTCGATATAACGGCGGAAAACAAACGGACGCAGCATCTGGCGCAACTCTTGATATTGCGGATACATCTCGCTGCCCATCACGCGCGCTTTGATCATAGCGTAGCGTTCCCAATCCCTTCCCTGTTCTTGGTAATAGTCTTCGAGTGCCGCATAGCTCATCACCAACGGGCCACTTTCACCGAACGGGCGCAAACGCATGTCCACGCGGTAACAGAAGCCATCAAAGGTTTGTTGGTCGAGTGCTTTAATGATGCGTTGGCCTAAGCGAGTAAAGAACTGCGCATTAGCAATACTGCGGCGCGCGCCTTGGGTCTCACCGTTTTCTGGATAAGTGAAAATCAGGTCGATATCAGAAGAGAAGTTCAGCTCACCGCCACCAAGCTTGCCCATGCCGATGATCAGCATAGGTTGCGCTTCACCTTCCGCATTGGTTGGCGTGCCCCACTCGTTGCAGCAAATCTTGTACTGCCATTGGTATGTTTCGAAGATCATCGCTTCGGCCAATTGAGACAAATGACTGAGCGACTCTTCGAGTGTCCAAGTGTGGGTAAAGTCTTTCCATGCAATGTAGACCATTTCGCGGTTACGGAACTGACGCAGCACACGGTGGCCTGCCATTTCATCTTGGCATTCAGCTAAGAGATCGGCGAGGCGTGTACCGTAAGCTTGTTGTCGGCTGCTTTCTGCCAGCATGCTTGGCAAATTTTGTGCGAGTGTCTCATCACGATGAATCGCTTCGGTAATGAACTTGCTAAGGCCAGAGACAAAACGAAACTGCTCGGCAATCTCACTTGGCCATTGTTGAAAGTATCCCGCTTGCTCGGCGTTTTGAACCGCAGAATCCGCGACAGAAATCAGTGACGAAGGCAGCTGCATTTTTCTTCCTTGTATGAAAAGCACTGTGGTTTGAGAGGTATACACTCTTTTATACCAGAGTTGGTATAAATAAAAACGCCCACAAAAGGTTTGTGGGCGTTTTATCAAAGCTTACTGAAACTAGACTTCGAAAGATTTAATCTTCTTGTCGAGCTCTTCTGCATTGTTTTGCATCATCTCGGAGGTCTCTAGCAACTCGCTGACCACCACGACCGATGCTTCCACAAGCTCACGAACATTAGTTAAGTTCTGGCTCATTTCTTCTGCGACGCTGCTTTGCTGACCTGATGCCGTTGCAATCTGGAAGTTCATGTCGTTAATTTGCGTGACTTGACCAACAATGCCGTCAAGCTCAGTGCCAGCATTTGAAACCAGCTCAACGCCTTCTGCCGCCTCAACCACACTCTTCTCCATCAACTCTACCGCTGAGGTTGCGCTCGCTTGAAGCTGAGTGATCATCTCTTGAATTTCTACCGTTGCTTGCTGCGTGCGTTGAGCAAGGTTGCGAACTTCATCAGCCACAACTGCAAAGCCACGGCCTGCTTCACCCGCCCGTGCCGCTTCAATTGCCGCATTCAGAGCAAGCAAGTTGGTTTGCTCAGAAATGCCTTGGATGGTGCCAACTACGCTGCCGATGGCATCAACACGTTCTTCTACTTGGTTAACGGCACTTGCCGAAGAAGCGATATCCGATGACAGTTCGCTCATCTTAGACACGGTTTTCTGTAGGAATTGCTGACCTGTCACCGCTTGTGTTGAAGCTTGCTCAGTTAAGCTCGAGGCAGTTTGAGCATGGTCTGCAACCGTTTGAACCGTCGATGACATCTCGCTCATTGCGGTTGCTAGCTGATCGATCTCGTTGAACTCTTCTTGGGCTGACTCTTTGGTTTCTGACATGCTGAGCGTCATCACTTCCGTTAGCGTAGAAAGCTCATCAGAAGCATTGATCTGCATTTGAATCACATCATGCAGCTGACGACGGGTTTTCTCTAGCTCACGCGCAACATCGCCATATTCATCTTTACAATCCATGCCGAATGGGACGGATAGGTTTTTGCTTGCCATCAACTTGATTGCATCATTCAAATACTGTGTTTGACGCAGCATGACACGAGCAGCGGCGAGCAATAGCACCACAAACACAACAATGAGTATCGCGGTTTGCCACGCCACTTGCGTTAGGTAAGCTTCGTAATGTCGTTGGGCAACTTGCTCGTTCTGTGTTGCCGCTAATAATGAGTTATAGAACGTGCTCGCGTCCCATAATTGTTTTGCCACAATCAGGATGGTACTGAATACCATCAACATGACCATTTTCGGAACGAGCTTGATGTCGGATATCACCCTTTCCCACGGCTTAAATGCCAGCTTTTCCATTGTCAGTTCTCCACCGAGTCTTATATAGTCTTTATCTTACTTATAGTTATGCTCGCGCTTGGTTCTGGTTGCGCGATTTATTTCGAGCTTCGTATGAAAAACTATGATATCAAAGACAGCACTAAACCGATGGGGTTGCTATCACTAATCTTGTCCTTCATGGCACTATTTGTGATCTCTGGCCTGTTGTTTTTCCCGCTTGATCACGAAACCCGTCAAGTCTTTATCGGTCTGGATTTTATAATCTGTAGTATTTTTATACTGCAGCTCACTATAGATTTGATCCGAGCCACAGATCGTAAGTTGTTTCTTAAGCACCACTGGATCGATTTTGTGGCGAGCATCCCAATGATTGAGCCTTTGCGCTTCGCTCGCTTATTCCATATCTTGCGCGTCATTCTGGTACTACGCTCTTCCAAGTTCATTCTTTTCCAGCTCAAGCAAAACCGTCGTGAAACCACATTAGCGTCCATTCTGTTGTTAATGGTGGTACTGATTACTTTAGGTTCTAGTGCGATGCTGTTTATTGAGGGGCAAAATCCTGATGCCAACATTCAGACGGGAACAGACGCATTGTGGTGGGCCTTTGTTACTATTTCGACCGTTGGTTATGGTGACCATTATCCAGTGACGACGGGAGGTAAGCTGCTTGCCGTGCTGATCATCATATGCGGTGTTGGTATCTTCGGTATGATTTCAGGTTTAATCACCTCGTTCCTGACCGCTCCCACTCGTCAGCAAGATAACCGTTCGAAGAATAAAGAGAAGCTGTTGGAACAAGTATTGGATAGGCAGGAGCAGATCCTAGATAGACTCCAATCCATCGAAGACGAACTCAATAAACAGAAACAACAGACAAAAAAATAGGACCTTGAAGGTCCTATTTTTTTGTAGTCATCCTATTCTTGCCAGTAGGGCTCGACTTCCACGCTGATAGCGCGAGTCTGATCCATCGCGTGCAAGATGGAGCGCTCTTGGCGATGTAGCCAACGCTCTAACTGTTCTTGCTCTTCCCCTTCTAGCATGCCAACTAATGGCAGCAAATGGTTAAGCATGAGCAGGTCGTCAATACCATGCACTAAATCCGCCCAAGGTAGACGGAAGCTGGTGCGCTCTTCTGCATCGTACAAACTCGCGAAGCCAATACCAGTGTAAAGATTACGCAGCAGACGGTAACGTTGATCGACATATTCTTGTGCTGACAAATCACGCTCAGCAGGAAAAGCTTCCATCAACTCAGCCCATGTGCGATCCAGTTGCTTCACCGAGAACGGTTGGATGTTACTCGACATCTTTTCACGCGCTTTGTCATCAAGGAATGGCTGCCAGCCACGCGTTAAGATCCAACGGCTCAAATCCAATAGCAAACCAGTGTAGCGAGCAGAACTTAGCAGCTCTAGCACTTCTTCACGGCTTGGTAGCTCGCCCAGTTGTTGAGTTAACTCAGAAACAAGGAACTTACGTGCATCCAGCTTACGCAGCACGTTGCCTTTATCGTCCAGTAGCTCTTCTAAGTGTGCGTGCTCATCGAGCCATTCAAGCTCTTCTTCCAACCATTTCATTTCTTGGCGCAGAATCGCACTTGCTCGGCGCGGTACCATGCTGCCAAAGATAGTGAACGTTTGGCGGATAAAGCGAATTGCGTTGACGATTTCTCTTAGTGATTCGACACAATCACGCTCTGCATAGATTTGCTCATGGTAATGCCAGTGTGCTAACGCATGCTCTAATGAGTTAATTAGGCAGTATTCCACGGTGTCGTTTTTGCTGCTGTCGACCAATGCCAGCGGCTTCACTTCATCACCCGTATAGCCACTTGCCAAACGGTAGCCTTTGGCCGCTTTGCTTAAGTTGCCTAGACGCATACCACCCGCTTCACATAGGCTGCGAGCAAGGGTAAACAGTGCATCTGTTTGACCAGATTTGAGTTCAAGTTCCACTTCACAGATAGGATCTTGCTTTTCTTCTCCGTCTTCACCTTGGGCAATCACGGCACCTTGGTCGAACGCGACTTCGATTTGGCTGCCATCAGGCATACCAATCAGCCACTGTTCACGTGTGAAGTTGGTAGAGAATAGAGGCGTCAGCTCCGCTTGCAGTGTTGCGATATCTTTACCTGCTGGCCAGATATCAGAAGGGTGAAGCGTGAGGTCCGGCTCATTACTGGTGTGCTCGGCATTGTATTCTGGTCTTTGATGAAGGCCAGCAACAACGCGTCCTGCTGTTTTTACAGTCTGGACAAAAACATCATCAAAACGGCGAATTCTTAAACCAATGTCGTGCTTTCTTAACCATTTATCAGCGGTATCAAAGTAGGTGTTACCTAAGTCACGACTACTGTGCTGAAGTACTTTTGTTTCGGAAATTTTAGCTCTTAAAGTTTCTGAAAATTCAGGAGAAACAAAAAACTTCAGTTCTATCTCGGTTTCCATAGCTATACCTTTCAAAGCAGATAGAAACAGGATATTGCCTAATTTCTCACACGGCAAGAAAGAAATATCACCCGAATGATGATCTAAAACAGTTTTAATGAGCGATTTAATGCGTTAACATGCGCGCCTTTATAGCCATCGTTCAACATTTCGCCAAGAAATGGTGTATGTTTTTTTAAGGTTATAGTTATTAGGTTGAATGACCATGCCAGTAAATACAATTATGGGGTTATTTGCAAAGTCCCCAATTAAGCCTTTGCAGCGCCACGTTGTGTGTGTCAACGAATGTTGTTCACACCTGGTTAAGTTCTTTGAAGTTTCTTCAAAGGGTGACTGGGAAAAAGCAGCTGAAATTCGTGCTCAGATTTCTCACCTAGAGAAAGAAGCGGACGTGCTGAAACGTGAAATCCGTCTAAAACTGCCTCGCGGTTTGTTTATGCCAGTCGATCGTACTGACATGCTTGAGCTTCTAACTCAACAAGACAAACTTGCTAACCTGGCAAAAGACATTGCTGGCCGTGTATATGGTCGACAACTTGTCATTCCTGAGGCTCTCCAACCAAACTTCCTCGCATACGTTCAACGTTGTCTTGATGCGGCTGATCAGGCGCAAAAAGTGATCAACGAACTTGATGAACTTCTAGAGACCGGCTTCAAAGGCCGTGAAGTAACGCTCGTTGCTGAAATGATTCATCAGTTGGACGTAATTGAAGATGACACCGATGCAATGCAGATTGAACTTCGCCAACAACTGATGGCGATTGAAGCTGACATGAATCCTATCGATGTCATGTTCTTGTACAAGATTCTTGAATGGGTAGGTGGTATTGCCGACCAAGCGCAGCGCGTAGGTGCTCGTTTGGAAGTCATGCTATCTCGATCTTAAAACATAAGTTAACGACATAACGAAGAGCATTACTAACGCGTGTCAGATGGACGATGACTATTTTCACCGTCTTATGGGCTGACGCGCGCAAAATTTTGCTCCGCTTGTTATAAAACAACTAGGTATTACGATGGATATCCTTGCGAACTACGGCACTGTCCTGATTATTGTTGCAGCGATTTTTGGTTTCATGATGGCGATTGGTATTGGCGCGAACGACGTTGCTAATGCTATGGGTACATCTGTTGGCTCAAAAGCGCTTACCGTTAAACAAGCGATCATTATTGCAATGATCTTTGAATTTGCGGGTGCATATCTTGCAGGCGGTGAAGTAACCGACACTATCCGTAAAGGTGTTATCGAAACATCTCTATTTGCTAGCCAACCTGACATTCTTGTCTACGGCATGATGTCAGCGCTTCTTGCGGCTGGTACTTGGCTTCTACTTGCTTCTTACATGGGCTGGCCTGTATCAACGACTCACTCAATCATCGGTGCAATCATCGGTTTTGCGTGTGTGTCTGTAGGTACAGAAGCAGTTGACTGGAGCAGTGTTCAAGGGATTGTCGGTAGCTGGATTATTACTCCGGTTATCTCAGGCTTCTTTGCTTACGTTATCTTTGTCAGCGCACAGCGTCTGATCTTTGATACTGAGAACCCACTATTCAACGCGAAACGTTTCGTTCCAGTGTACATGTTCATCACGACTATGGTGATTGCGCTTGTAACGATTAAGAAAGGTCTGAAACACGTTGGCCTTCACCTAAGTAATGGTGAAGCGTGGATGTGGGCAGCAATCGTCTCTGCTGCAGTAATGGCAGGTGGTTACTTCTACATTCAGAAGAAATTCGCGAACCGCGAAGAAGACCGCAGCTTTGCTGGCGTAGAAGGCATCTTCAGCGTACTAATGGTTATCACAGCGTGTGCAATGGCATTCGCACACGGTTCAAACGACGTAGCTAACGCGATCGGTCCACTGTCTGCCGTTGTTTCAACGGTTGAACACATGGGTGAAGTTACAGCGAAAAGCACAATCGCATGGTGGATTCTTCCTCTAGGTGGTTTTGGTATCGTAGTTGGTCTAGCAACGCTAGGTCATAAAGTTATGGCTACCGTTGGTACTGGTATTACTGAACTAACACCAAGCCGTGGCTTTGCAGCTCAGCTAGCAACAGCATGTACAGTAGTTCTAGCATCAGGTACTGGTCTACCTATCTCTACTACTCAAACTCTAGTAGGTGCGGTTCTAGGTGTAGGTTTTGCTCGCGGTATCGCAGCACTTAACCTAGGCGTGGTTCGTAACATCGTTGCATCTTGGATCGTTACGCTACCAGCAGGCGCACTATTGGCAGTAGTATTCTTCTACGGCATCCAAGCGATGTTCTCGTAAGAGTAAGCACCGTCAATACAATGTAAGCGCTTTGTCATTATTGACTCAAACGCACAGAAAGGGAGGCTTTGCCTCCCTTCTTTGTTGCACCGAAGTTTGAAACTGCATAATATTCGTCTATTTCCGGCTCCAATAATTCGGTGCCAAAGCTGTATCCAAGAAAATCGTTAAGGGATTTACTGTGAAAAAACTAATCATCACGGTTTTGTTTACTTTGCTAGCAGCGCCAGCGGCACTAGCGGCAGACCGTTATATTTCTGATGACCTATTCACTTTTATGCACTCTGGTCCAAACAACACTTACCGCATTATGGGCAGTGTTAACGCAGGCTCTAAAGTACAACTTCTTCAAACAAACAAAGACACGGGTTACACACAAATCCGTGACGCTCGTGGCCGTACAGGCTGGGTGCAAAGCAAGTTTGTTACGAACCAAGAAAGCATGGCTATTCGTATGCCTCGCATTGAGAAAGAGCTGAAAGAAGTGAAATCTCAACTTGCAAACGCGCGCCAGAACTCAGACACCGAAAAAGCGGGTCTAGTGACATCACTAGAAACACGCAACCAACAGATTTCTGACCTAGAGAAGAAATACTCTGAAATCAGCGACCAGCTTACTTCTGTTGAAACGGAAAACCGCGAACTTCGCGCGAAGCTAGACACGCAAAAAGACGACATGCTACTGAAGTACTTCACTTACGGTGGTGGTGTTGCAGGTCTTGGTCTGCTATTTGGTTTGGTGCTGCCACACCTAATTCCTCGCAGAAAGAAATCGCCAGCAGGTTGGGCATAATTGCCTTCAGCTGGATAGATAAAGAAAAGCCAGTCGTACTCGACTGGCTTTTTTGTTGTCTCGGTTCAATGATGCTCTATGATGTTCGCTCTCTAAGCCCGCCTAATGCGTTGATCCCCTTCTCGTTGGCATCATGAGAATCGATAAGCCAATCCAAGTTGGGGCTACAAAAAAGCCAGCGGCAAAGCTCACTGGCTAATTGGATTTGGAATAGAATCAAGCGGGACTATTACCCTTTCCATTCATACAGCGCAGGTATGCGGATTTGTTCCCCTTGGAATTCGACGATTACTGCTTGCGGTTGGATCTCTTTTAGCGTGACTTGTCCATCAACGACATCACCTTGATGGTACTCGACATTATTGATCTTCACCCAACGACGGTTTGCATCACTTGAATACATGTGCGTCTGTAAGTTCAGTGCTGGCAAGCGACCATGCCACTGGCGAGCTTCACGCTCCAGCTCACCGACAGATGAAGAGCTATTTAGTGACGGTTGATCATTGTTTGATAAAGCACTTTCAACTTTCAGCGCCAAATCTGGCGACAACGAGGACAAATCGAGATCATCGAGCGATAAACCAAGGTCATCATTACTCTGCATGCTCGGGCTGGTTTTCACCGTTTGTTGTGAAGGTTCAAAAAGATCCTGCTCCCCAGGAATTGCGTTGTTAGCCACATAGTTTTGATCGACAAAAGTACCGTAATCTTGCGATAGCTCAGCGGTAGGCCACTCTCGTTCCAACTGCGCCAATTGTGGTTCGTCGGGATAATTCAAACTTTCAAATTTTGCTTTCACCGTTGGCGTTACTGGCTTAGCTAGCGCTTGTGCTTTCTCTACGACCACGGGTACTGGTGCCTCTTGAGCAAACAGGTCCAAGTACCAAGCTGCCCCAACCGCAGTAACACTGATTGGTAACAGGAAGAGTCCAACATGCTTCATGACTGACATTATGCGTCCTCCTCATTTATCTGCTTTAGCTGTGGAGCATCAATTTGAACGCTCTGCTGCAAACGTTCTAAGGTGTGTTTACCTGCAATTCCATCAACACCGATTCCTTGCCAACGCTGGAACAACTCGACTCGCTCTTTCAGTGCGCCATCGTAAATGTCACTGCCAAGTGGTTGCTCGTTCACAGCTTGTGCTAATAACTGGTCAAGCACGTCAATCGCAGGTCCTTCCATATCTAAGCGCAGAGTATCTTTAAGCGGCGCTTGCCAAAGTTCGATGATGTTGCCTTGCCATAACGGCTTGAGCCATGACACAGGCAAACGAAGGCGTTGGCTACCGTTGAGTACTTCGACTTTGTTGTCACCAATCGCGTAAAGGATCACATAACCCACTTGGCCTTGGTAGTTGAGCTCTAAAATCACCGGACGGTTTTGTTGTACCAGCAATGGCCATGTCGCCATTTTACGTTCACAACGCATGGTCGATTGAGGCTCCGATAAACACAAGTTGTCACGTACCGAAGCTCGATACCCCCAAAGCTTGTACAGTTCATTCACCGCTAGATTCGATTGTTTTTGTTCTAGCAACATGTTGCGTTGCTCATTGGTCAATTGCTCATTCACTACAGGTGCAGCGATTTGAGGTACTGTGGTTTGAACGACTTCAACAGGCGAAGTGCTCACCGTCGATTTTAAAGGCATTTGCTGCATCACAGCCCAACCAATACCGACAGCAGCGCAAACACCGATGGCAGCCGAACCCCATGTCGGCCACTCAAAACTGCGGCGAATGGATTTGTCTTGCTGATAAATCTCTGCTTGGAACTGCATTACCTCTTCACACGCTTGATGAACAGTTTGCTTATCCACGACCACATTGCCTTTGTAATAGCTCATGTTCAGGGATTTATCGCAAATCAGGTTAATCAGACGTGGGATACCGTGACTGTATTTAGCAATCAATTTGGTAGAACTGCGGTCAAACAACTGCTTATCACCACCAGCGGTATGCAAACGGAACGTGATGTAGTCTGCGGTTTCTTTCTCATCCAATGGCAGTAAGTGATAACGGCCAGTAATGCGCTGAGCAAGTTGACGCAGTTGCGTAGTTTGCAACAAGCGCTGTAATTCAGGCTGCCCCACCAAAAGCACTTTAAGCAGTTTACGCGTATCCGTTTCTAAGTTAGTTAACAGACGTAATTGCTCAAGCACATCGGCTGCCAAGTGCTGAGCCTCATCGATAACCAATAACGTTGTCCAACCTGACTTGTGATTATTCAACAAGTACTCATGAATCACTTGGTTAAGCTGCTTTAGTGTCGCATCTTGCGGATAGGTGACTTTGAATTCATCACAAACAGCTTCGAGTAAGTCTCGACTTGAGAACGTTGGATTGAGGATCAACCCCGCTTTGGTGTTCTCGTCTAGGTTCGCCAGCATGGCTTTTGCGACCGTGGTTTTACCTGTCCCTACCTCGCCTGTCAGCATGGCAAAACCACCACCATCGCCTAACCCCGCCTGAAGGTGCGTAATCGCCTCTTTATGACGTTGGCTCAGATATAGATAACGCGAGTTTGGAACAATCGAAAATGGCAGTTCAACAAACCCGAAAAAGTCCTTATACATTAGGATCTCCAGCTAAAACCCACCCGCAATCAAATCGGGATATTCCTTATTAGACTTAAACAAAGCGCTAAGTTCTTTTAGATGTGAAGAAAAGTACCATTGCTTGCTACAATGTCCAACGTCATATCCATAAATTAAGAGGTAATCCGTGCAAGTTTATTTAGTTGGTGGTGCAGTTCGAGATCATTTGCTCGGAATCGACAGTTATGACAAAGATTGGGTGGTCGTCGGCTCGACACCAGAAATGATGCAAAGCCAAGGCTACACGGCTGTCGGGAAAGACTTTCCTGTATTTCTTCATCCCAAAACTAAAGAAGAGCACGCCCTTGCACGAACCGAAAGAAAATCTGGCGCAGGTTACACTGGCTTTGAATGTTTCTTTGATCAAAGCGTCACACTAGAGGAAGACCTCATCCGTCGCGATCTCACTATCAACGCCATGGCGATGGATGAAGATGGTAACTTGTATGACCCATATGGCGGCCAAAAAGATATCGATGCAAAAGTACTTCGTCATGTCTCGCAAGCTTTTGTTGAAGACCCTCTGCGTGTTTTGCGTGTTGCTCGCTTCGCGGCTAAGTTAGCTAACTTGGGTTTTAGTGTCGCAGAGGAAACCATGCTGCTGATGCGCGATATGGCCGAATCCGGCGAGCTAAGCACGCTAACGCCAGAACGCGTTTGGCAAGAATGGCATAAGTCGCTTTCTACCTCCCGACCAGACGTGTTTTTATCCGTTTTAAGAGATTGCGGAGCATTAGCCGTTGTCTTGCCAGAAATTGATGCGCTATTTGGTGTACCTCAACCAGAAAAATGGCATCCGGAAATCGACACGGGCATTCACACCTTAATGGTGGCACAGCAGGCAGCGAAGCTGAGTGATTCACTACCCGTTCGATTTGCTGCGCAAGTACATGATTTAGGGAAAGGCGTCACGCCAGAAAGCGAATGGCCAAGTCATAAAATGCATTGTCATACAGGATTAAAACTGATTAAAAAGCTGTGCGACCGTGTACGCGTACCTAATGAGTTTCGTGACTTAGCCCTAATGGTGTGCGAGCAGCACTCTAACATACATCGAGCAGCTGAGCTCAAGCCTCAAACCATTATCAAGATCCTCAACAAGTTTGATGTGTGGCGCAAGGCTGAGCGTCTACAAGATATCTTAATTTGCTGCCAAGCCGATCATGCAGGCCGAAAGGGGCTAGAAGACCAACCGTACCCGCAAGCAGAACTGTTTATGCGCGCTTATCAAGCCGCGGCATCGGTTGATGTGCAAGCCATTATCAAAAACGGTTTCAAAGGCCCTGCAATTCGTGATGAGCAAGAGAAACGTCGTGCAGAAGCGGTTAAAGCTGCATTAGGTAAGTAAGCGATTCAAAAGAAAAGAGAGTCAAACAAAAACGCCCGCTTAACCAAGCGGGCGTTTTCATTCGGATTAGACTTAAGCCATTAGCAAGAACGCAAACAGGCCAAAACCTAGAATTAGACGGTAAATTACGAATGGTGTCATGCCCATGCGTGAAATCATCTTCAAGAAGAAGTGAATACAGATGTAGGCACTGATAAATGACGTCACAATACCCGTTAGCAGGAAGCCAATGTGTACTGGTTCACCGCTTGTCACCAACTTCATACCTAGGTAGCCACCCGCTAAGGTAATGATTGGGATAGACATTAGGAACGAGAAACGCGCGGCCGC
Source organism: Vibrio sp. M260121 (assembly GCF_036533715.1). Taxonomy (NCBI): domain Bacteria; kingdom Pseudomonadati; phylum Pseudomonadota; class Gammaproteobacteria; order Vibrionales; family Vibrionaceae; genus Vibrio; species Vibrio sp. M260121. The sequence continues at coordinate 34,606 of NZ_JATABF010000039.1, forward strand.
TTCACGAGTGAAGCCTAGGTAAAGAGCAGCAGTAATTGTTGCACCAGAGCGTGACGTGCCAGGAATCATCGCCAACGCTTGAGCAATACCAATGAACAGGGCTTTCTTCCAGCCAGTTTGGTACTCATCCGCCACTAGCTCCGCATTCTTATCTACCCACCAAAGCAGCAGACCAAAGATGATCGTGGTGGTTGCAATCACGTAAGCACTGCGCAGGTAAACTTCGATGATGTCTTTCATCAGTAGGCCAAATACACACGCCGGGATCGTTGCAATCACGATCATCCATGCCAGTTTAGCTTCTTTGCTGCGATCACCTTTAAAGATCGAGGCAAACAGTGCTTGGAAAAGCGTGATCACTTCTTGACGGAAATAGATCACCACCGCCATTAGCGTACCAACGTGAACGGCAACATCAAATGCCAAGCCTTGGTCTTCCCAACCAAGAATGGCTGAAGGCAGGATCAAGTGAGCAGAGCTGGAAATTGGCAAAAACTCTGTCAGACCCTGAATCAGAGCCAGAATAAAGGCTTCAAAGTAACTCATGTAAACTACTCAAGATTAAAGTGAAAAGGAAACTGGTTTGAGTGAATCGACGGGCTGTATCGCCCGCCAAATATCTGCGATTGTTCTGCCATCGCCGGGGATCACCAATTGAGGTTCGAGATCATACAGGGGCTTTGTTACAAAAGGATATTTGTAGATATCACTGCGAGGTAGCTCAGGTTTTTGCTGCGAAATACACTCACCAAACAAGACTATATCGAGATCTAAAGTTCGATCCTGATACTTCTGCGCGTTTTCTTCACGCCCCCACTGAAATTCAATCTCGCGTAAGCGGTGACTCAACTCTTCGAGTGATAACTCCGTGGAAAAACTAATCACGAAGTTGTAGAAGTTTTGGCTGCTAAAGCCGATTGGCTCGCATTCGTATATCGGCGAAACACTCAGATCACATCCAAGCTTTTGCAGCTCTTGATAAGCCACAAGTGCGTGATGTTCTCGGTCAATATTGGTCCCTACACCGATATACGTTTTGATCATGCCTGACCTCGCTCAATCACAACGCCAACAGCGCGTGCTTGAGGTACAGCACCTGGTTTCGCTAAACGGATCTTCACCCAAGGAACAGAGAAACGTTGCATGATAAGCTCTGCGACTTCTTCTGCTACGCGTTCTACTAACAAGAAGCGACCATTTTCGATGTGATTTAACACCGCTTCGCTCACTTGTGAGTAATCCAACGCATCTTGAACATCATCACTCTTGCCCGCCGGCTTATTGTCGTGCGCCATTTCGATGTCCAGAACCAGCTTCTGCTTAATTTGCTGTTCCCAATCGTAAACGCCGATGGTGGTGATTACTTCTAACTGTTCAATAAAAACTTTATCCAGAGCCATCTTATGTCCTTCTATTTCAGAGGTCGGATACCCGATTTGGGCAATTTGATCGTACTATTCTATACCCAAGTAACCTATAGAGACCTTTAAGCGCGTCAATTGGCGGTAAAAGTCACTTGGGTATAAACTGCGAAGACTCTTTATATACAAGAAATCCCATAATGCAAGCTCTATCGCAGAGAGTATTTTTGCTCACAGCCGAATCGCGGTATGATAGCAACTACTCAGGAACTGAGCATTAAATTCCAATCCATCAAGGACTTCTATGGACGCACTGGCACTGATAATGACAATGGCCGCCTATTTGCTGGGTTCGATCTCCAGTGCGGTGCTGATTTGTCGTTTATTAAGGCTGCCAGACCCGCGTAAAGTGGGGTCCAATAACCCAGGTGCAACCAATGTGTTACGCATTGGCGGAAAAGGCGCGGCGGTCGCAGTATTGCTCTGCGATATGCTCAAAGGCACCATACCTGTTTGGGGCAGTTACTTCCTTGGTATCGACCCTATCATCCTTGGCGTCATCGCTATTGCAGCCTGTCTTGGCCATATGTATCCGATCTTCTTTCACTTTAAAGGTGGCAAAGGCGTTGCAACGGCACTGGGCGCAATTGCGCCGATTGGTTTGGATTTAACTGGGTTGGTGATGCTCACTTGGCTCTCTGTTGCGGCTTTATTCCGCTACTCTTCCTTGGCGGCATTGGTGACGGTTCTGGTTACTCCTTTTTATACTTGGATGTTCAAACCCCAATACACTCTGCCCGTTGCCATGCTGTGCTGCTTGATTGTATTTAAGCATCACCAAAATATCCGCCGTTTATTGTCCGGCGAAGAGCCTAAAATTGGCGAAAAGAAACTGATAGAAAAAAACTCGACTTGATGCCGAGTTTTTAGTTTTAAGCTTTCGAACGCAGAACTATGCGTGCACTTTGTTTAGAAAGTCTAACAGCATTTGATTGACGAACTCTGGCTGCTCTAGCGAACTAATGTGGCCTGCTTCAGGGATCTCCACCAACTCACTGCCAGTGATGCAGTCATTCATTAAGTAAGATTCAAAAACAGGGCGTGGCTTATCCTCACGACCGACCGCAATCAACGTTGGCAGTGCGAACATCTCAGAATCTTCAATCACATCACGACGGCCAAACACCATGCGTCCAATACGAGCAACTTCGACTGCACGCTCACCTTGCAGAGCTTCCAGACTTTGTTTGAATGAATCCACTAACTCAGGGTTCACTTGCTCGGCATTATTGGCAAAAAACAATGGAGTGACGGCCTCAATAATTGGCGCTGGCACGGCTTGCACTTGGCTAATCGTATCTAACATCGCAAAGTACTTCTTGTGCGTCACTTCAGGCTCAAGCCCAATGAAGGTATCCATCAACACCAATGACTTCACACGTTGAGGAGCTTGAGAAGTCAGCTCTGCACCCCACATACCGCCAACAGACAAACCAACAATAGAGAACTGCTCGATCTCCAGATACTCCATCAACGCCAACATGTGCTGTGCGTAATCCACCAAAGATCGTGTTGAAGCGGGTGCAGCATCCGACTCACCGTGTGCCCAAAGGTCTGGCACGATACAGCGGTAAGATTGGCTCAACACTTCAATTTGTGGTGCCCACATTTGGCAATCCCAAAGGTAGCTGTGACCAAACAGAAGCACAGGGCCTTCACCCTTATCTAAGTAAGCAAGTTGCTGGCCTTCAATTTCAAACTTGTTCATTGTTATATCCATCTATTATTTTTGAGAACCATCCTATCACTGAAACGATATAAAACTGCTCGCATCAGTCAGGCTCTTACCATCAATTACACAAAGCCTTTCAATTAGATATCTAAAAATAAAGGCCTCTGATGAGCAGAGACCTTTATCTTCGTAAATCTATTTCAAACCTTAAGCGAAAGTTTGATTACGCGATTGGCGTTAGTTGATCGATCGGCCAACGTGGGCGCGCTTCAACCGACATATCAGCCACTTCACCGTTCTTCAAACGTTGCATACCTGCGTAAGCAATCATCGCACCGTTATCGGTACAAAACTCAGTGCGTGGGTAGTAAACTTCGCCGCCAACTTTCTTCGCCAGCTTCTCAAGCTCTGATCGCAGACGACGGTTCGCACTTACACCACCAGCAATAACAATGCGTTTCATACCCGTTTGCTCAAGTGCCCGCTTACATTTGATAGCCAGCGTAGCACACACGGCTTCTTCGAATGCTAAAGCGATATCAGCACGTGTTTGCTCGTCATCACCGTTGGCAGCAATCGTGTTAGCCGTAAAGGTTTTTAGACCAGAGAAACTCATGTCCAAGCCCGGTACATTCGTCATTGGACGTGGGAATTTGAAGCGACCCGGCGTGCCTTTTTCAGCCAGCTTAGAAAGCAGCGGACCACCTGGGTAATCTAAGCCCATGAGCTTCGCCGTCTTATCGAATGCCTCACCCGCCGCATCGTCAATTGATTCGCCTAGGATTTTGTACTCGCCGATGCCTTTTACTTCCACCATCATTGAGTGACCACCCGATACCAATACCGCCACAAATGGGAACGGTGGTGGGTTATCTTCTAGCATAGGCGCCAGTAGGTGACCTTCCATGTGGTGAACAGGCACCGCTGGTACACCCCAAGCGTAAGCAATACTGCGACCGATGGTAGCACCAACAAGGAGTGCGCCCACCAAACCTGGACCTGCCGTGTATGCTACACCGTCAATGTCTTTAGAAGTCAGATTTGCTTCTTTCAGTGCCTCTTTAATAAGAGGGATGGTTTTCTTAACATGGTCACGTGAAGCCAACTCAGGCACCACGCCGCCGTAATCTGCGTGAAGTTTTACTTGGCTGTAAAGCTTGTGTGATAGCAGACCTTTTTCATCGTCATAAATCGCGATGCCAGTCTCGTCACAAGAGGTTTCAATACCAATAATGCGCATGGTTTTCTCAGTATGCTTTCTATATAGAGGAAATTTGGGCGTCATATTACCCTGCCTTGGTGCTTCAAACAAATTTTGTACAGACAATAAGCGATAAAAGGCTTTACAAAGCAGTGTTGATCGGATTAAAATTCCGCACCATTTTTGATCAAGCTGGTAACTGACCAAACAATTGTGATTTGGTTCATTAAATTCCAGCGTTAACGAATAACCCCTGAGGTGAAAGGCATATGCCAGTAGTTAAAGTACGTGAAAACGAACCGTTCGACGTTGCTCTACGTCGTTTCAAGCGCTCTTGCGAAAAAGCAGGTATCCTTTCTGAAGTGCGTCGTCGTGAGCACTACGAAAAACCAACTACAGTTCGCAAACGCGCTAAAGCAGCAGCTCAAAAGCGTCACGCTAAGAAGCTAGCTCGCGAAAACGCTCGTCGCGTTCGCCTGTACTAATAACTGAGCTCCGGAAAGGAATTTAGTTATGGCTCTGATTGATAAACTCAAAGAAGAGCAAAAATTAGCGATGAAAGCCAAGGACAAATTGCGCCTTGGTACTATTCGTTTAGCTCTATCAGCAATTAAGCAACGTGAAGTTGACGAACAGATCACTCTGGGCGACGACGACATTCTTGCGGTATTGACTAAGATGGTTAAACAACGTCGCGATTCTGTAACGCAATTTGAAGCAGCGGGTCGTCAAGATCTAGCTGATGCGGAACAAGCTGAAATTACGGTTCTTGAGGACTTTATGCCTCAACCACTGACAGACGAAGAAGTTGCAGCTCTTATCGAGAATGCAATTGCGGAATCTGGTGCAGCTGGCATGCAAGACATGGGCAAAGTAATGGGCGTTCTGAAACCGCAAATTCAAGGGCGTGCAGATATGGGTAAAGTAAGCGGTCTAGTTCGCGCTAAATTGGCTTAATACCCCACCCGATTGCAGCAAGCCGTGCTATCCTTTGGAACGCACGGCTTGTTTGTATCTGGCAGAATGGAATAACAAAAAAGCCGTACACATGCTTTTCTCTGTAACCCATTCACACCAATCATGATTTTCTTTTTTTGTTAGGTTTTATGGCTGGACACATCCCTCGCAGTTTTATTGATGACCTCCTAGCTCGACTCGATATTGTCGATATCATCGACGCGCGCGTAAAACTTAAGAAAAAAGGCAAAAACTACGGTGCTTGCTGCCCCTTCCATAACGAAAAGACCCCTTCTTTCAGCGTTAGCCAAGAGAAACAGTTTTATCACTGTTTTGGTTGCGGCGTTCACGGCAATGCCATCGACTTCATCATGGAATTCGAGCGCTTAGAGTTTGTCGAAGCGATTGAAGAACTGGCGTCTTACCTTGGTTTGGATGTTCCACGCGAACAACGCAGTGGTGGCGGTGGTCAGTTTAACTCTGGCCCCCAAGCAAGCAGCAGTGAAAAACGCAGCCTTTACGATTTGATGGGCAGTATTGCTCAGTTCTATCGTAACCAACTCAAGCAGCCAGCAAGCAAAGTGGCGATAGAGTACCTGAAAGATCGCGGTCTATCTGGCGAAATCGTACAGAAGTTTGGCATCGGCTATGTGGCTGATGAATGGGATTTAGTCCGTAAGAACTTCGGCCAGAACAAAGACAACCAAGAGATGCTTGTGAGTGGCGGCATGTTGATCGAGAACGACAAAGGTAACCGTTATGACCGCTTCCGTGGTCGTATCATGTTTCCGATTCGTGATCGTCGTGGTCGAGTGATTGGATTTGGTGGTCGTGTACTTGGCGACGGTACTCCGAAATACCTAAACTCACCAGAAACGCCTATCTTCCATAAAGGTAAAGAGCTTTACGGCCTTTATGAAGTTTTACAAGCATATCGTGAACCACCACGAATTTTGGTGGTTGAAGGTTACATGGATGTGGTGGCTTTGGCGCAATATGACGTAGATTACTCTGTCGCTTCATTGGGCACGTCAACGACCGGTGACCACATTCAAATGCTGTTCCGACAAACCAACACCGTAGTGTGTTGTTATGACGGTGACCGAGCAGGTAAAGAAGCCGCATGGCGCGCGTTAGAGAACGCACTTCAATACCTAAAAACAGGTAACACATTGAAGTTCCTGTTCTTGCCTGATGGTGAAGACCCAGACAGCTACGTTCGTAAATACGGCAAACAAGCCTTCGAACAACAAATTGAACAAGCGACACCGCTTTCGAGCTATCTTTTCGATAACCTGATTGAATTGCACCAAATCAACTTGGGCAACAATGAAGGTAAATCCGCACTGCGTGCCTACGCGAGTGCTTTAATCGACAAGATACCTGATCCCTACTTTCAGGAGTTACTCGAAAAGCTGCTTGATGAACGCACGGGCTTTGATAACCGCTTACGCCAGCCGCGTAAGAAGACGAGCGAAACTCGACCTCAGCCGCACAAAGAGATCAAACGAACTCCTATGCGCGAGGTAATCGCTCTACTTATTCAAAATCCGAGCTATGCTCAAATGGTACCTGATTTGTCTTCGGTAAGAGAATTATCAATACCGGGACTAAGTTTATTTGTTGATGTACTTGATAAATGCCAGGCACATCCCCATATAAACACAGGCCAATTATTAGAGCATTGGCGAAATAGCCAAAATGAGACCCTTCTGTCTCGTCTAGCGAGCTGGGATATTCCCCTCGATGAAGACAACCAAGAAGAAATATTTTTAGACTCACTGGATAAAATTATTGCCCAGTGCGTAGAAAAGCAAATTGAAAACCTGCAGGCCAAAGCAAGAAGTGTCGGTTTATCAGCCGAAGAGAAAAGGGAGCTGCTAGCTTTGATGCTAGATTTAAAAGCGTAACCCTGTTTAATTAGTCAGCAACAATTTAATTTGTTATAGTAAGTGGTTTGCATTTCGCATACTGATTCCTTCACCAGATTACGAAGTTGGATACCGTCTATGGATCAAAATCCGCAGTCACAGCTAAAGTTACTTGTTATTAAAGGCAAGGAACAAGGCTATCTGACCTACGCCGAAGTAAATGACCACCTACCTGCTGAAATCGTAGATTCAGAACAGGTAGAAGACATCATTCAGATGATCAACGACATGGGTATCAAGGTAGTAGAAACTGCTCCTGATGCCGATGATCTAGCGCTGAACGATGACACAAACATTACCGATGAAGATGCAGCAGAAGCTGCAGCAGCAGCACTTTCTAGCGTAGAAAGTGAAATTGGTCGTACAACAGACCCAGTACGTATGTACATGCGTGAAATGGGTACTGTAGAGCTGCTGACTCGCGAAGGCGAAATCGACATCGCAAAACGTATTGAAGAAGGTATTAACCAAGTTCAATCGTCTGTTGCTGAATACCCTGGCACTATCCCATACATTCTTGAGCAATTTGACAAAGTTCAAGCAGAAGAACTTCGTCTAACAGACCTAATCTCTGGATTTGTTGACCCTGATGCAGACGACACGGCTGCACCAACAGCAACGCACATCGGTTCTGAACTGACTGAATCTCAGCTAGAAGAAGAAGACGAAGAAGACGTTGATGAAGACGAAGAAAGCGATGACGATTCAGATGATTCTGAAGAAGATGTTGGTATCGACCCAGAGCTAGCGCTTGAGAAATTCAACCAGCTACGCAGCACGTACCAAAACCTTCAGCTTGCAATCAACGAACACGGTTACGAGAGCCCGAAAGCAACAGTAGCTAACGAGTTGATGCTAGACGTATTCAAAGAATTCCGTCTAACGCCAAAACAGTTTGACCACCTAGTGAATGAACTGCGCACGGCGATGGATCGCGTTCGTACTCAAGAACGTTTGATCATGAAGGCTGCTGTTGAATACGGCAAAATGCCTAAGAAATCATTCATTGCACTGTTCACAGGCAACGAATCAAGCGAAGCATGGTTGGATGAAATCCTATCATCTGACAAGCCATACGCTGAAAAAATCAAACGTAGCGAAGAAGAAATCCGTCGTTCAATCACTAAACTAAAAATGATTGAAGAAGAGACTTCTCTAAACGTTCAAAACATTAAAGACATCAGCCGTCGCATGTCTATCGGTGAAGCAAAAGCTCGCCGTGCGAAGAAAGAGATGGTTGAAGCGAACTTACGTCTAGTAATTTCTATCGCGAAGAAATACACCAACCGTGGTCTACAGTTCTTGGATCTAATCCAAGAAGGTAACATCGGTCTGATGAAAGCGGTAGATAAGTTCGAATACCGTCGTGGTTACAAGTTCTCGACTTACGCAACGTGGTGGATCCGTCAGGCAATCACTCGTTCAATCGCGGACCAAGCACGTACAATTCGTATTCCGGTACACATGATCGAAACGATCAACAAGCTAAACCGTATCTCTCGTCAAATGCTGCAAGAGATGGGTCGTGAACCATTACCGGAAGAACTGGCAGAGCGTATGCAAATGCCAGAAGACAAGATTCGTAAAGTACTGAAAATCGCTAAAGAGCCAATCTCTATGGAGACACCAATTGGTGACGACGAAGATTCGCATCTAGGTGATTTCATCGAAGATACTACGCTAGAACTACCGCTAGATTCTGCAACTGCGACAAGCCTGAAAATGGCAACAAAAGACGTACTTGCAGGTCTAACGCCACGTGAAGCAAAAGTACTTCGTATGCGCTTTGGTATCGACATGAACACTGACCACACTCTAGAAGAAGTTGGTAAGCAGTTCGACGTTACTCGTGAACGTATCCGTCAGATCGAAGCGAAAGCACTACGTAAACTTCGTCACCCAAGCCGCTCAGAAACACTGCGCAGCTTCCTAGACGAGTAATCGCAGCGATTAAAAACAAAAAAAGGTGACCGAGTGTCACCTTTTTTATTATCTGTGAAGCTAAGTGAATAAAAACTAAGCGCAATTGCCCTACCTAGTGGCTAGACACCTAGCAAAGCTTCCCCTATAATCGTTGACCTATTAAGGCCCCTTAGCTCAGTGGTTAGAGCAGTCGACTCATAATCGATTGGTCCCCAGTTCAAGTCTGGGAGGGGCCACCATATTCAGAAGGCTCGTAGAGAAATCTACGGGCCTTTGTTGTATCTGGAAGACAGAGATTCCCTCCAATACCAACGACTCAACACTAACTTTAGAGGTAGTTTAGAACTGAGGTTTGTTTAGACCTAAGGGCGCTCTAACTCAAGCTTGCTGACTTGGTAACCCTCTGTCGCTGCGACTAAGTCAGGGCGATTAATGACTTTCCACAAGAAATAAGGCGGGATCAGAAACGCGACGAAGTAAAACGATTCGTGGAAGAAGATATGCGCGATATTTTCTTGATGCTCGCACAGTGCCGCAAGGGCGCAGAAATCCAATAAGATACTCAAAACCCCGAACACCACAGAGACCACGATGGTCAAACCCAGTAACTCTCTGAGGTAATGTTTAAATGCCATTCTAGTAATTCCTTCTAGCTAATCAGTGCGGTCAAAATTACGCCTCTAACTCCTTCTCTGAATTGACTTTTATCAACTTTATCGCCAAACAAATAAGAACTTAGTTTTATAAAAGATCACTTGCACAAATCAGAAAAAGAGCGGCAATTAAAATGCAATTAATTGAGTATTAAAAAGCCAATCAAATGACTGGCTTCTACTGTTATTCAGGGTTGGCAAGAAATAGAGTTAATCCGACAAGTAATATTGAACGGTTGAAACAACGCGTACTTTCTTAATATACGGCGTGTTGCTATCACGATCGTAAATAGAGAACTGACCTTGCGTCGCACGTTTGATTTTACCAAGCGAGCTTTGTGAATCTTTGGCGAACTTCTCTGCTACTTCACGAGCGTTTTTAGTCGCTTCCTCAATCATATCTGGCTTGATGTCATTGAGCTTGGTAAAGCTGTACTCAACACGATTTGCATAAGGGTCTTGGTTAAGCAAAACGCCCTGTTTACCTAGCTCACCAATTTCATTGATAGCCGCTCTGACGACATCAATATTCTGGCTATAAACCGTCACCGTTCGATTGGCTAAGTAACGATACTCAATGTCCTGTTCATTACCGTATTGCTGCGCTTTGCGGTCTGTTACAGCGGGAGAGGAAAGAGAAAAGTTTGATTCATCCAACCCCTTAGCTGCCAGAAAATCGAGCACCAGCTTGGTTTGCTGATCAATCTCATCAAACATCGTCGGCATATCATTACTCGCAACAGTAAACTGAATTGGCCAAATCACCGTATCCGCTGGATACTCACGCTCAGATAAGCCCTTTACCGTCACGACGCGTTCATAGGCTTTGTATTTTACCGCGGTCTGTTGAATGAAAAAGCCCAACACACCTAACCCGATGATTAAGCACAGCCCTAGCCACAGTGATGACTTGTTAGAAATCCGCTCCATTCATCCTCCTAATTTCGTTAAACCAATCAATTTGTTATCTAGATAACATAGCCTAGATACCGCAGGAAAATAGCGACTGAAAGCTAAGTTTTTGTCATATCGCTCGAAATGATAAGCGCAATAGCATAAAATCGAACAGTGTTTTATTTTCGAGTTTCATTACTATGTTAAAACCAAAGTTGATGGTGTTGCTCAGTGGCCTACTTGTCTCTGCGTCTTGTTTGAGTGCTGACGAGATTGCCTCTGAAGAGATGAGTGAAGAGCAAGTTGTCGAAAACGCAGCTATAGACGAATCAACGATTGCTTGTACTGAGGAGCATTGCGAAGGCAAGGGGTTTGATGGGCGTATTCTGTTAGACAACGAGCCAACCAAGCAGGTATTGAGCTCTCTCGAAAGCTTGGGTGAAACACTGAACTCGTTGAGTTTCTTAATGTTCGCTGGGGATAAAACCTAACGCTACCATTAGTAACTCTCGCCTCAACGCCTTTGGTCAATAAAGCTTCATTGGTTTGTCACCAAAGGCTCATGCTTTTGCCTCTTAACTGTCATCTGTAATTTCTACTATCCAATCAGCAACTTGTACGCTGAGGTAAATATGGATAGTTCGACCCCTTTTCGTCTCCCACGTAAAACGCCGTTTGGCATTGGTGAAAACGTTGCTGAATGGGCAACCGGTTTAAACCAACTTGATAAATTCTACGCCCAACGCCCCGTTAACGCCGATACCAAAACTTTTCTCCGCTTCACGCTGGATATCTTAGGTATAGACTATCGCATTGCTCATGGTTCACTCGACTCAGTTCCCAAACAAGGTGCTACCGTCATTGTGGCGAACCACCCGCTTGGGTGTGTAGAAGGCGTGATCTTGGCTGAACTGTTATTGATGGTCAGAGACGATATCCAAATCCTAGCCAATCAATACCTTAAAACCGTGCTGGAGTTAGATCAGCTCTTTATTGGTGTTGATGTGCTTGAAGGCAAAGACGCCGTCAAATCGAATATGAAAGCCCTGAGAGCTGCCAATAAACACCTCGCAAATGGTGGCTTATTGCTTGTCTTTCCTGCCGGTGAGGTTTCCCAGTTAGTCGATGCCAAACAGCAACGCTTGGAAGACAAAGCGTGGAGTCGAAGCGTAAGTAGCCTGCTCCGCAAAAACAAAGCCACGACAGTTCCGGTCTTCATCAGCGGTCAAAACTCGAAAAGTTTTTATATAGCGGGAAAAATCCATCCGCTTCTACGCCCCCTAATGCTTGGTCGAGAGCTGCTGAACAAACACGCGCAAACCATCAACTTGTCTTTTGGCCAAGCGATTAAATTTAAAGAGCTCAACACACTTAGCGATGATCAAGTGGTGAACTATTTGCGGCTCAACACTTACTTACTCAATCGTGAAACCCAATCGGTGAAACCCTCTTCCTCATCAGAACGGCTCTCTCCAATAGCGGCAGGGTTACCCGTAGGCGAATTGCTTGAAGAGCTGAACAACTTACCAAAAGAGTCCAAGCTGCTAACAAGTGGTGAGTTCGATGTCTACTGCACGGAGTCGCAGAATATCCCTTCCCTACTGCATGAAATTGGTCGCCTACGTGAGCTCAATTTTCGACAGGTTGGCGAAGGGACGGGACTAGCAATAGACATTGACCATTTCGATCATGATTACCTGCATCTGTTTGTGTGGGACAGAGAGAACCAATGCTTGGTGGGCGCGTATCGTTTAGGTCTGGTTGATCAACTGATTGAAAAGCGCGGCGTAGCGGGTCTGTATTCACGAACCTTGTTTAACTATGACCAACGCTTTATCGCCCAAATGGGTAAATCCATTGAAATGGGACGCTCAGTGATTGCGCAGCAATATCAGAAGAGCATAAGCGCGCTACTGCTGCTGTGGAAAGGCATCGCAACCTTCGTGCATCAAAACCCAGATTACACTCACCTATTTGGTCCGGTAAGCATTAGCAACGACTATAGCGATACTGCACGCCAACTGCTTGCCCAATCAATGACACTGCACCACTACGATAACAACTGCGCAGAGTACGTCACGCCTTCTAACCCACTTCCTGAGCACCACCGTGACTGGAACACCAGCATGCTTACTGCTCTGGGGGATTTACAGCTATTATCACGCGTTATTGCCAGAATCGATGAAGGGAAAGGTGTGCCCGTTTTACTGCGTCAGTACTTAAGCCTCAATGGCAAACTGGTGTGCTTCAATGTAGATCCAGCATTCAACAACGCTTTGGATGGATTGATCATGGTTGACTTGCGTAATGTCCAAGAAAAAACATTAGCACGGTACATGGGGGGCGAGCAGGCTCACCGTTACTTAGGTCAACACCGCTGAGTATTGAAATATCAATGAAAAGTGCGTTGTAATGGATAGAATGAAGCCCTAGAGCAATGCACTTCTAATCTTTCTATCACTAATGACATATCACTGCGTGAAGTGGCTCGAAAAGACATTCATCAACGCAATTTATCAAAACCTTAGCAATGACATTGATCACACCAATCCCGTCATAAACTTTCACAAAACACCAAAAACGACTCAGATCACACTTTATACCCAGACCAAACCAACACAAAATGTGATATTGATCGTTACTGGTATTTAATTTGAATTTCAAAAGAAATCAAAGGCGATCTAAGTCACAAAGTATTTTGATTTTAAATTTATCAGAAGATCGAATTGATCACTAAGATTTTTATTGACAGATTTGAAAGTGGCTTTTTGTTATTAAGTTACAAGTTAATAACTTGAACTTGGTCACTTAAAAACCGTTTCTCAGCCTAAGAAATGCGGGCGTAGATCACGAAAAACCCGTTGTCAGTTCCAATTGGAAAATGTGTGGTAAATTGATTGGGTACTAAGCAATCAAACAAACGGTTTTGGCGAACCGTTTACTACAACAAGATTCATCAGAACATCGAACGGGGAATTGTTATGATATCACCAGATGCCAAGATCAAGATACAAAATTTTGGTCGTTTTCTGTCAAACATGGTAATGCCAAACATCGGCGCGTTTATCGCGTGGGGCTTTATCACTGCTCTATTCATCCCAACTGGATGGCTACCTAACGAAACGTTAGCCTCTATGGTTGGTCCTATGATTACCTACTTGCTACCACTGCTTATCGGTTATACCGGTGGTAAATTAGTCGGTGGCGATCGCGGTGCGGTAGTCGGCGCAATCACAACAATGGGTGTGATTGTCGGTACAGACATCCCAATGTTTATGGGTGCAATGATGGTCGGTCCGATGGGTGGCTGGGCGATCAAAAAATTCGATAACTACATCGACGGTAAAGTAAAAAGTGGCTTTGAGATGTTGGTTAACAACTTCTCAGCAGGCATCATCGGCATGCTATGTGCGATTCTTGCTTTTATCTTTATCGGTCCATTCGTAAAAATTCTATCTGGTGGCTTAGCAGCCGGCGTTAACTTCCTAGTATCTGCTCACCTGTTACCACTGACTTCAATCTTCGTTGAACCTGCGAAGATCCTGTTCCTAAACAACGCGATCAACCACGGTATCTTCTCTCCACTAGGTATCCAACAAGCGTCTGAGACAGGTCAATCTATCTTCTTCCTAATCGAAGCGAACCCAGGTCCTGGTCTAGGTATTTTGCTGGCTTACATGGTGTTTGGTAAAGGAACGGCTCGTCAAACTGCCGGTGGTGCATCAATCATCCACTTCTTCGGCGGTATCCACGAAATTTACTTCCCATACATTCTAATGAACCCTCGCCTAATCCTAGCAGCTATTGCAGGTGGTATGACTGGCGTATTCGTTCTAACAATGTTTAACGCAGGTATCGTTTCTCCAGCATCACCAGGTTCAATCTTCGCTATCTTGTTGATGACTCAGAAAGGTTCAATCGTAGGTGTACTCGCATCTATCGCAGCAGCAACAGGTGTGTCATTCGCAGTAGCGGCACTACTAATGAAGACGCAAACGTCAACAGAAGAAGACGGTGATGAAGCTGCACTAGAGAAAGCAACATCACAAATGAAAGACATGAAATCTGCATCTAAAAACGATGCGATGGTAAACAGCCAAAGCAAAGGTGACGTAGACCTAGCGACAGTACAAAGCATCATTGTCGCTTGCGATGCGGGCATGGGTTCAAGCGCAATGGGTGCAAGCATGCTGCGCAAAAAGGTTCAAGACGCAGGTCTGAACGTCCACGTAACCAACCTTGCTATTAACAGCTTACCAGAGAGTGCAGATATCGTGATTACTCATAAAGACTTAACGGATCGTGCACGTAAGCATGCTCCAAACGCGCACCACATTTCATTGACTAACTTCCTAGACAGCGAAATGTACAACCAGCTAGTCACCAAACTACTAGCAGCACAAAACCAATCCGCAGCCAATGACGACCAAATGGTAAAAGTGTCAGTCATGGCGGCGAACGACGACAGCTTTGAGCCACAACAACCATCGGTATTCCAAATCCAGCGTGAGAACATTCACCTAGGTTTGAAAGCAGCCAACAAAGAAGAAGCAATTCGCTTTGCAGGCAACAAATTGGTTGAACTTGGCTACGCAGAACCAGAATACGTAGACGCGATGTTTGAGCGTGAAGCGTTGGTTCCAACTTACCTAGGCGAATCTATCGCGGTACCTCACGGTACGGTAGAAGCGAAAGACCGCGTGAAGAAAACCGGCATTGTAATCTGCCAATACCCATCGGGTATCCAATTTACTGAAGACGACGATGATGTAGCGAAACTGGTTATCGGCATTGCCGCTAAGAACGATGAGCACATCCAGGTGATTACCACCATTACAAACGCGCTCGATGAGCCAGAGGCTATTGAGAAACTAACTAGCACCAACGATGTAGAAGAGATTCTGAACATCCTTGGCGGCCAGCAAGCGGCTTAATCACTCCCTTTAATTTGCTCCTGAGCAAACCGAGGTCAGCTGTCACCCCCTATGCGGTTGGCCTCACCCTAAATTCGTTTAGTCAATATTTCAGACATTGGTAGGTAAGAATTATGAAAAATGCAGTTCATTTTGGCGCAGGTAACATTGGTCGTGGCTTCATCGGTAAACTATTAGCAGACGCAGAAGTCGAGGTGACATTTGCAGACGTTGATGCACCACTCGTCGATCAGCTGAGCCACAAGCAAGAATACAAAGTAAAAGTGGTCGGTACTGAGTGCCAAATCGACACAGTAACTCACGTCAACGCGGTTAACTCAGCCAGTGAAGATGTCATCGACCGCATTGTAAAAACCGACTTGGTAACAACAGCAGTGGGCCCTAACGTACTGGACATCATTGCAAAAACCATCGCTACCGGCATTGCTAAACGCTTTGCAGCAGGTAACGATAAAGCATTGAACATCATCGCTTGTGAAAACATGGTTCGTGGTACCACACACCTAAAAGGTGAAGTGTACAAACACTTAGATGAATCATTGCACGAAAAAGCAGACGAGTTAGTTGGCTTTGTCGATTCCGCGGTAGACCGCATCGTGCCACCAGCAGAAGCGGCGAACGATGACCCACTAGAAGTGACGGTAGAAAGCTTTAGCGAATGGATTGTGGATGAACAGCAATTCAAGGGCGAAATCCCTGATATCGCAGGCATGGAAAAAACCAACAACCTAATGGCATTTGTAGAACGCAAGCTGTTCACTCTCAATACAGGTCACTGCATTACCGCTTACCTAGGTTGCTTGAAAGGCCATCGCACCATTCGTGAAGCGATTGAAGACCCAAGTATTCATGCTGAAGTAAAACAGGCGATGCAAGAGAGTGGTGAAGTGCTGATCAAACGTTACGGTTTCGACCGTGACATGCACAATGCTTACATCGAGAAGATTCTAGGACGCTTTGCCAACCCATACTTAGTGGATGAGGTTGATCGCGTAGGTCGTCAACCAATTCGTAAATTAGGTGCAAACGATAGATTAGTGAAGCCTTTACTCGGTACAATTGAGTATGGCACTGAAAATAAAACACTTTTGAAAGGCATTGCCGCTGCGTTGAAGTACACTAACGACACTGACCCACAAGCCGTAGAGCTACAAAACTCATTAAAAGAAGTGGGAGTGAAGAAGACGCTAGCGACATACACAGGTCTTGCAGAAAACAGTGCTGAAGTGACTCAAATCGAGACACTTTACAACCAACTTTGATTTACCTAGGGGAGCTTGGCTCCCCTTCTATATCCATCTCCATGAAGAGTTGGGATAGCTAATAATTAGAAATGTATTCAGTATATGGCAGATAACATCAACGAAACCGAGATCATTGAGCGATTAAACAGCGCACCATCGGTACGAGGCTTTTTCATTGCAGCAGTCGACGTTTTTAACGATTCGATCGACGGGTTAGTGCAAAGAATTTTTCGTAAAGATAACTTCGCTGTTCAATCGGTTGTCGGTCCGCTGTTACAAGACTCGGGACCGCTGGGCGATCTGTCTGTTCGTTTGAAGTTATTGTTTGGCTTGGGTGTGCTTCCCGATGATATTTACCACGACATCGAAGACATCATTAAGCTCAAAAACCATCTCAATAGCGACGCTTCTGACTACGAGTTCACGGACCCTAATATTCTAGATCCAATCAAAAAGCTGCATTTGGTGAAGAAGATGGGCATGGTACAGCTGGAAGTCAACGAACCAGATGACGACATCGACCTTGAGTTTTATCAGCTACAACTGCAACGTCAACAACAAATCATTAAGTCAGGGCTCTCGCTTGCGATTGTCGAGATCTGCAATGAACTCGGCAAAGAGAGCCCATTCTAACGCCACATTTTATACCCAAGCCACCTTCAAAAGGATTCGAGGTTGCTTAGGTATAACAAGATAACAATGTCAGCCGCTCTACACCCAAAAACGTAGGAGCCCTACCCAATGTTAAAAGCTGTACTTTTTGATATGGATGGACTGATTTTCGATACCGAATCAATCTACAAGCAAAGTTGGCAATACGCCGCGACCGAGCAAGGCTTAACCATCACCGATGATTTCTACCAACAGTTCATCGGTGTCCAAGACCCTGAATGTGAAAGAATACTCGCCGAGCATTTTCAAGACGCTATCGATATGCCTCGCTATAAAGCCGTGCGAGATGAACACTTCCATAATCTAAGAAATCAAGGCATTGCGCTCAAACCCGGATTCGACGCACTGTTTTATGCCATCAAACAACATGGCTTATTAACCGCGATTGTCACTTCTTCTCACCTTCCAGAGGTGAAGCACAATTTCGCAGGCAGCAAGTACCTTGCACAGTTCGATTTAGTGATTACCGCCGAAGATGTAGAACGCGGCAAACCAAACCCTGATTGCTATCAAATGGCTTATCGCCACTTAGGTGTGGACGCCAAACAGTGCTTAGTATTGGAAGATTCGAACAACGGCATCAAAGCCGCACTCGCTGCAAAATGCCAAGCGGTAATGATTCCGGATTTACTTCCACCTCTGCCAGAGCTCGAAGACAAAGTCATCATTAAAGCGTCTCTTGAGGAAGTGATTCCACTGCTGAGTCAGCTTTAGCCGCTGGCAGTATCAAACAAAACTGGGTTTGGCCATCTTCTGAAGTGACGCTGATGCTTCCATCGTAGGCGTGAACTATCGATTGAGTGATTGACAAACCCAGCCCGGCTCCCACGCTACCTGAATGTTGGCGAGACTTGTCGACCCGATAAAAGCGGTCAAACAGATACGGCAAGTTTTGCTTGGGAATCGCCTCACCAACATTGCTGACGGTTATCTTCACAAGTTCACCAACCTGCTCAATATCAACCGAAATCGTCGTCTCGTCATACGCATGGCGAATCGCGTTGGACAATAAGTTACTGATAGCGCGCTCAAACATGTTTCGGTCCATATACAGCATCGCCTCACCTGAAGTGGTAATGGCCAACGCTGAGTCTTCCGCCAGTATTTCGAAGTACTCGATCAAATGAGCCACTTGTTCATGAGCTGCGAAGCGCTCGTTGTGTCGATGGATCAGTTTGTTTTCTGCTTTGGCGATATACAGTAAGTCATTGATGGTTTTAGTTATCCGTTCAAGCTCTTCCAAAGTAGAAGCAATCGCTTCTTGATACTCCTCAGAACTGCGGGCAGCGCCAAGGATTACTTGGTTTTGAGTGGTGATATTAGTCAGCGGCGTTTTAAGCTCATGAGCAATATCAGAGGAGAACTCACTCAAACGATGAAAGCCGGTTTGTAATCGATCCAACATTGCATTGTGCTTTATCGCTAACTCTCTTAGCTCGATCGGCAACGTCTCAGAGTCAATACGAATATCTAACTGTTCAGGAGTAATATGTTGGATGTGTTTGTTTAAGGTAAGAATCGGCCTCAAACCTCGATTTACTATGGTTCGGCTATACAGAGCAGAAGCTAAAAACGCAAAGCCCAGCGACCAGAATAGAATCCACCCCAGTTTATTGAGGAACAGTATATGGTGGTTAATGCTGGTGCCTATCACCACAGTGACATCTTTGGCTTTAAAGGCGAAAGCTCGAATATCCAAAGAATCTTCATGCCATTCAATCGCATTGTTTTGATTCAAAATCTGCGGCGAACTCAGCGTGAGAGAAAGTTTGTTAGGAATAGAAAGCGTTGAGTTTTTGTAGGTCTGCTCTCCCTCCTCAAACGCCCACATGTAAGCGGAGCTGTTGTCGATAAGCAAATAAGCCGACTCAGGAGAAACCATCATGGTCTTCTCTATCGCATTATATTTGCTGACCATTTCGTTATAGTCTTGAGTAAAGAAATGGCGCTCGATGGTGTAATAGAGGATAAAGGCTAAAGCGAGATACACCACCAACGTCGTGCCTACAAACATCAGCACCAGTTTATTTTGCATGGATAGGTTGGCTGGGTGTTTAAACATCTGGCGCTTCCAGCTTATACCCCATCCCTCTGATGGTATGAATCAGAGGCGTTTCAAATGGCTTGTCGACTTTATTGCGCAGTCGTTTGATGGCAACGTCAATGACGTTCGTATCGCTATCAAAGTTCATGTCCCACACCAATGACGCAATGGTGGTCCGTGATAACACCTGACCTTCTTTACGCATCAGCAGTTCAAGCAGCGCATACTCCTTTGCCGTTAGCGTAATACTTTGCCCTCCTCGCATTGCCACTCGCTTCATCATATCAAGCTCTAGATCCGCAATTTGCAGTGTCTGAGGAGAAGTCTGTACACGAGAAGAAGTATGATGACGAAAGACATTCTGAATGCGCGCCAGCAGCTCAGCAAACGCATAAGGTTTTACCACGTAGTCGTTGGCTCCTAACTCAAAGCCACGCACGCGATCTTCTATCTGCTCTTTGGCAGTGAGCATGATAACTGGGGTGTGAATGTCACTACTGCGCAGCGTGTTGAGCACTTGCCAACCATCGAGCTTGGGCAGCATGATGTCGAGAAGAATAAGATCATAAGGTTCACTGGTAGCGTGATACAAACCATCGACACCGTCGCGAACCCAATCAACAACGTAGCCCGATTCCACCAGCCCTTTTTGCAAGTATTCCCCTGCTTTTACTTCATCTTCGACAATCAGTAGTTTCAATTTCAGCCCTCTATCTTAACGGGGTGTGCTCAGCATTGACGATAGCAAAAAGAGTACGACACAAATTGCATCATACTCTTTTCATTCAATGTTTTTATCGATTACTGTCGCGCTGTGCGTAGTTCACTTTCACGTTCACAGTACCCAGATATTCCAACTGTCCCTGTTCGTTCATGCGCTCTTGTACCGTAACAAAACCACCGTCCTGCAGGTGTGTGCTGTTTCTCGCGACATCGAAAGTCACGATGTTCAACTCTTTATTAAGCTCATGAGACGACATGTCTTTTAAGGAGTTTAGTTCAGCTAACGCTTGTTGATAAGCTGCATCCGAGGTTGCCGTTGGCTCAACAGAAATGGTCTTCATTTCTTCACGGCTAATGTATTTTCCACCAGTGAAAGTCGGTTGAGCGAATGCTGATGCGCTAGTGATTGCCATTGTTGTTACAAGGAGAGCGGTTTTCAGTACTTTCATGTTGATGACCTTTGAGTGTGTTTGTTTTCAATGGCTTCATTATTCAACAACACACCTGACACCAACCTATCTCGAAAATGACATTTTTGTCATAAACCAAAATAGCGATTGATTACCGATAACCACCCAAACTACAGCTCGTAAGTCAGACCAAAATGGAACTTATAGTCGTCTTTCTCTGGCACCACACCTTCCGCATCGGCTTTGGTATCCGAAACATGGTCCCAAATCGCTTTTATGCTCAGATCAAGATCATCAACAAGATCGATATCAAAACCAAGCTCGTTGGTATGTCGAGTACCACCAGCATCGTTGCTCGCCCAGTTGAGGTTATAGGTATGACTGAAATCGATGTCATCGGTCAGTTCATACTCAAAGTTAGATTCGAAGGTTAAGGTGTTACTGGTCGCATCGCCAGATTCCCCTTCTTCTACCGTTTTAAAATCGGTGTACTGGTAACCGGGACCGATGGAGACATCCCATTCTGTCTGTGAATTAGCAATGATGAAATAACCCATCTGCATCGAGGCATTAACTTGATAATCAATGTTTTGGAACTCATCCCTGAGCAGCGAGAGCTTAAGTGGCCTAAAGAAGAGTCGGTTACTTAGGTAAATGTCGTAGGAGCCATCAAACGAACTGTTATTCGCTGTCGTCTCATCATTCGTCTTGGAGTTTTCGTGTTTGGCTTTCAGCTTAGTCCGCGAGCCAACGGTATTCCTTTCCGCTTCTACTTCACCAAGGAGTGAGAACTCATCAGTGTTTCCTTTGCTGATGTCCAGTCCCAAAAAGATCTCCGTCGTCCAGTGGTCTGAGTCGGTCTCTGAACCACGATAGATCGACACGACTTCTGTCACAGGGAATGCGATCTCTTCACCATCATTGCTGAGGTATAACTTGTCTTCGCGGATCGACAAATAGCCATCGTAGATATCGCCACTAGAAGTCCGGATGGTAAAGAAACTTGCTGTCTCTAGCACCGCAATGTCTTCCAATTCGATCTCTTGATCGCCAAGATCATCACTATCGAATTCAACTTCTTGATCGAACGAGTTGGTTTCTTCCTTGATCGTGCCAGTGAGTTCCCCTTTGATCACTTCACCAGATTTGAGTTGTAACCAGTCATCGCTTTCATCGATGAACACTGTTTGGCTTTTGCGCTCTTCTGTTTGTGTTTCTTCCTCTGCCATCACTGATGGATGGTAAAGTGAGGACGCGATACATAAAGCCAAGAGTTTGATTTTCATAGTGACCTTTTCAGTTCAATGGAAACCACATCCGTTGGGCTTACGATAGTGATGCTCACCGCTCGGCGTGTCAGAAAGTAAACAATTGAATGTCAACGTATTGCGCATCATAACCATGCTTACAGACATAAAAAAAGCGAAGTCATGTGACTTCGCTTTAGGTTCTCGCTACTTACATAGCGCAACATAAACAAGTGTAATCTTAATCACACCTTGCGTTGCTTACTCTACCGTTACTGCTTTCGCTAGGTTACGAGGTTGGTCTACGTCCGTACCTTTGATCAACGCTACGTAGTAAGACAGTAGCTGCATTGGGATGGTGTAGTAGATCGCCGCCGTGATTTCACTAACGTGTGGCATAGTGATGATCTTCATGGTCTCATCGCCTTCGAAGCCTGCATCAGCATCGGCAAATACGTAAAGCAGGCCACCACGAGCACGTACTTCTTCAACGTTTGATTTCAGTTTCTCTAGAAGATCGTTGCTTGGTGCAACAACCACAACTGGCATATCTGCATCGATCAACGCTAGAGGGCCGTGTTTCAGTTCACCCGCTGCGTACGCTTCTGCGTGAATGTAAGAGATCTCTTTCAGTTTTAGAGATGCTTCCATCGCTATTGGGTAGAACTCGCCACGACCTAGGAATAGTGTGTGGTGCTTATCAGCAAAGTCTGGTGCTAGTGCTTCGATTTCTTTTTCGAAAGACAGCGCTGCGTTGATTTGCTTCGGTAGAGCGTGAAGCGCTTCTACGATCTCTTTTTCTTTCTCTTTGCTGATGCGGTTTTGTTGCTTACCAAGAGCAGTTACTAGCATCAATAGCGCTGAAAGCTGTGTCGTGAATGCTTTAGTTGATGCCACACCGATTTCCACACCAGCACGGGTCATAAATGCAAAGTCAGACTCACGAACCAAAGAAGAACCCGCGACGTTACAGATGGTCATTGCCGCCATGTAACCTTTCTCTTTTGCTAGGCGAAGGGCTGCTAGCGTATCGGCGGTTTCACCAGACTGAGAAAGCGTGATCAATAGGCTGTTTGGACGCGTCACAAACTTGCGGTAACGGAATTCAGAAGCGATTTCTACGTCACAGCTTACGCCTGCAATATCTTCGAACCAGTAACGTGCTGTCATACCTGCGTTGTAAGACGTACCACATGCAACGATCTGTACGTGCTCAACTTTGCTTAGGATTTCTGCCGCGTTTACACCGATTGCTTCAGTAACAACAGAATCAGCCGTGATACGACCTTCCATTGTGTTGATCAGCGCAGTTGGCTGCTCGTAAATTTCTTTCTGCATGAAGTGACGGTATTGGCCTTTATCGCCTGCGTCATGTTCCGCGTTTGATTCTGTGATTTCGCGTTCTACGCGCTCACCTGTTGAATCAAATACAGTCACGTCACGACGAGTGATTTCTGCCACGTCACCTTCTTCTAGGTACATGAAACGGCGTGTTACGTTAAGTAGCGCAAGTTGGTCAGAAGCAAGGAAGTTTTCACCTACACCAAAACCAATGACGATTGGGCTGCCTGAGCGTGCTACAACGATGCGTGAAGGATCTTTACGATCCAACGCTACTGTGCCGTATGCGCCATCCAGTTGTTTTGCTGTCTTCTGTACCGCTTCTAGTAGCGTTTCTGAAGTGCGAAGTTCCCACTCAACCATGTGAGCGATAACTTCAGTATCCGTTTGAGATTCAAATACGTAACCACGAGATTGAAGCAGTTCACGTAGCTCTTCGTGGTTTTCGATGATGCCATTGTGTACCACTGCGATGTCACCAGACATGTGTGGGTGTGCGTTCACTTCAGAAGGTTCACCGTGTGTTGCCCAACGAGTGTGCGCAATACCAGTACCACCGATCACTTTTGCTTCGTCTACTGCGTCTGCCAGCTCTTGTACCTTACCTAGACGACGAATACGCGTTAGGTTTGTCTCACCATCAACAATCGCAACGCCCGCAGAGTCGTAACCGCGGTATTCCAAGCGACGTAGGCCTTCAACTAAAATTTCTGCAACATCTCGTTGTGCTACTGCACCTACGATTCCACACATGTGTTTATCTCCGTTTGTAGTTTTGTTCTTCCCTGACCATGATTTCAAATAGAGGCAGCAAGCAAAGGCCTTTATCCAGAGGGAAGTGAAATATGAAACTGTTTACATTATTAGATTAGGCGCAAATGACTTTAACGCCATGTTGTTCAATCTGTATTTTGTGTTCTGGCTGTAACTCTGCATCAGTAACCAACACATTAATTTGGTCCCAAGCGAGTTCTAAGTTCGGGATCTTGCGTCCTACTTTTTCTGACTCAATCATGACGATGACTTCACGAGACACTTCTGCCATGACTTTGCTTAAGCCAACTAATTCGTTAAACGTGGTGGTACCGCGTTCTAAATCGATGCCATCAGCACCAATAAACAACTGGTCAAAGTCGTAAGCTCTTAATACAGATTCGGCTACTTTGCCTTGGAAGGATTCTGAGTGCGTATCCCAAGTTCCGCCTGTCATTAACAGAGTTGGTTCGCTCTCTAATTCGTTAAGTGCATTGGCGACATGCAACGAGTTGGTCATAACAACCAAGCCTCGTTTGTCGTTTAATTGCTGAATCAGCGCAGCCGTTGTACTGCCACTGTCGATCACAATTCGGTTATGTTCTCGGATCAGTGATGCCGCAGCTTTTGCCAGACTTAACTTTCGACTCGAAACATTCGGACTCATTTCTTCATGGATAACTTCCGTTGGAATCGCAATTGCACCACCGTAACGGCGCAAAAGTTGTCCGTTTTTCTCTAAAGAAGCTAAATCCTTTCTAATCGTGACCTCTGAGGTTTCAAATTTATGCGCTAGCTCATCTACGCTAACTTCCCCAAGCTCATTTACTAGGTTAGAAATGGCGTGTCTTCTTAGTTGAGTGTTTCGTTTCGACATTTAAATTTTGATTTTAAGTTTCGGTTTGAAATTTATTATAGTCAAAACGAAACTTTTAAGTCCATTTATTTCGATCCAAAAAATTAATATTTCTCGATAAAACCTTGTCCTAAGACAATTCTTAAACAGTGATATTGGATTCATTCGGTGGTAGAATTCGCCACCGAAAAGAAAAAAAATTACAGAATTGACGGTTATTTTTTTGCAACTTTCTGCATATAAAGTGGGATTAGTCACAAAAAGGTAACCATAATCGCCGATCTTTTAGTCATAAAATGACTAAACTTGGTGAAAGACTTACAGAATCTGAAGTTCCAATAATGTGGCGGAAAATCGGTGGGTGGCAGGCACTAAATGTCACCAAAAACGCCCCTACTTCAGACTAAACAACCGACTTTCAAATTGTAACTATACTTACCGGAGAGTATCTTCCATGAAAAAGACCAAAATCGTTTGTACGATTGGCCCTAAAACTGAATCTGTAGAGAAGCTAACTGAACTAGTAAACGCAGGCATGAACGTAATGCGTCTTAACTTCTCTCACGGTGACTACGCAGAGCACGGCACTCGTATCGCGAACTTCCGCCAAGTAATGGAAGCTACAGGCAAGCAACTTGCAATCCTTCTAGACACTAAAGGTCCAGAAATCCGCACAATCAAACTAGAAGACGGCAACGACGTTGATCTAGTAGCTGGTCAAGAATTCACTTTCACAACTGACATCTCAGTTGTAGGTAACAAAGACAAAGTTGCAGTAACTTACGCTGGTTTTGCTAACGACCTAAACGTTGGTAACACTATCCTAGTAGACGACGGTCTAATCGAAATGGAAGTGCTTGCAACTTCTGAAACTGAAGTTAAGTGTAAAGTTCTTAACAACGGTGCTCTAGGCGAAAACAAAGGTGTTAACCTTCCTGGCGTTTCTGTAAACCTACCTGCACTATCTGAAAAAGATAAGAACGACCTTAAATTCGGTTGTGAGCAAGGCGTTGACTTCGTAGCTGCTTCTTTCATCCGTAAAGCTTCTGACGTTCAAGAAATCCGTGAAGTACTTGCTGCAAACGGCGGCGAGAACATCCACATCATCTCTAAGATCGAAAACCAAGAAGGTGTTGATAACTTCGACGAGATCCTAGAGCTTTCTGACGGCATCATGGTTGCTCGTGGTGACCTAGGTGTTGAAATCCCAGCAGAAGAAGTAATCTTCGCTCAGAAAATGATGATCGAGAAGTGTAACCGTGCACGTAAGATGGTTATCACTGCAACTCAAATGCTTGATTCTATGATCAACAACCCACGTCCTACTCGTGCGGAAGCAGGCGACGTTGCTAACGCTGTAATGGACGGTACTGACGCAGTAATGCTTTCTGGTGAAACTGCTAAAGGTAAGTACCCAGTTGAAGCGGTAACTATCATGGCTCAAATCGCGAACCGTACTGATTCAGCTCTAAAAGCTGAGCTAGGTTCTCGTCTAGACAGCCCACGTCTACGCATCACTGAAGCAGTATGTAAAGGCGCAGTAGACACAGCTGAGAAACTGGCTGCTCCACTTATCGTTGTTGCAACTGAAGGTGGTAAGTCTGCACGTTCAGTACGTAAGTACTTCCCAACTGCAAACATCCTAGCACTAACGACTAACACTAAGACTGCTGCACAGCTAGTTCTAACTAAAGGTGTTACTCCAGTAGTTGTTGAGTCAATCGACAGCACTGACGCATTCTACGTAGCAGGTAAAGAACTTGCTCTAGAATCTGGTCTAGGTAACAAAGGCGACATCGTTGTTATGGTTTCTGGTGCTCTAGTAGCTTCAGGCACAACGAACACGGCTTCTGTACACGTTCTATAAGACTGACGTATTCAATCATCAGTTCAATAAAAAAGAGGGCTTCGGCCTAATGCCGTTCACTTAAGGTGATCGGCATTGTTTTTTCTAGGGTATCGGCTTGGCTTTTTCTTAACGACTCTAGGGAAGGATCTTTCTCTCCTAGGTTCAAGTATTAAGCTCTCACTCATTGAGTAGAAGTGTTGGAGTTGCCTCGGGGACCAAGTTATAGGTCAGTAGTATTCCCCAGAGTTCTTGCTTCACTAATTCAGGGAGTCGACTTCGAAGCGTGAGTCGGTTACCAAGCATGTACTGTTTTTGCTCACGGTATCCGAGTTCAATTTCCCAACGATACCCATATAAGCCTACGATATCTGACTTTGGGTAGAGCATAGGGTCAAGCATTGAGGTGAGAACATCGTATTGCTTGCCATCTTTGACTCTCGTGATTAAACGTACAACCACTTCTTGTTCTAGCTCTGGCCACTTTTTACGTGCTTGCGGATTACTCTTCAGTTTTATCAGTTTATCTTGGCGGCCAAGAGACTGAACGACGTCATAAGTAAGTCCTTTTTTCATTGGGATAAGCCAATGTCGATTTATGCCTTGCGAGCTCCATGCTTGAAGTAGGCCAAGGGAGTAAAAGCCTTTATCAAAAAGGGTTAAGCTATTATCAGGTGTCGTCTCTATCAGTTGCTCTGCTAACTTCATTTCATTGACGCTATAACAGTCAAAGGCACTGCCTGTGATTAAATGGCTGCTCAATTCCATCTGACATACCATGCGTACTTGTGGGTACTGTGTTTCTTTTCCGTCACGATTGGTAGGCTTTGCAAACGTTGCAGCGTTCTCTTTTGAATCCTCAGTTCGCCACAAGACACCATCAACGCCAAGAAGAGTGAGTCCGTTCCAGTTTGGTAAATTAGCCTGCTTAAACCAATGACTCTGGGTACACTCAAAAAGATCAGCCATGGATTTATCGTTATAGATTGCCATTCCAACCAGTAACCATGCCATCGACTCTAAAGTTAGCTTTCGTTTTCTTAGCGTAACAGTATCAGTAAGTTCGTAAGCACTATTAATAAGTTCAATGGGCAGGAGGTCAGCGAGTGTTTCAACTTGATTGGGTTTATAACTGTTGATGATGTCGAGGGCTTGAGAAACGTGCATAAAAAATCCGATAAACAGGGTCTATCGGATTTTTA
>NZ_JATABF010000040.1:0-58252 GCF_036533715.1 Vibrio sp. M260121
GTATAACCCGTTTATCAAACGAATTATTAAATAGTGGCGCGTCCTGGAGGATTCGAACCTCCGACCGCCTGGTTCGTAGCCAGGTACTCTATCCAGCTGAGCTAAGGACGCGCAAGTTTCAATATCGGTATTCCCAATATCAGGATATCTGTAAAAGAAACCCTAAAGAGTGGCGCGTCCTGGAGGATTCGAACCTCCGACCGCCTGGTTCGTAGCCAGGTACTCTATCCAGCTGAGCTAAGGACGCGCAATAATCTTATTTTACTTTGTATAACCCGTTTATCAAACGAATTATTAAATAGTGGCGCGTCCTGGAGGATTCGAACCTCCGACCGCCTGGTTCGTAGCCAGGTACTCTATCCAGCTGAGCTAAGGACGCGCAGATCTTCTTGCTAGGAAGTTGTGAAGTAAATCACATTCATTTCTTACGAAACAAAAAAAAGGCCTTCGGGCCAGTCAATGAATGGCGGTGAAGGAGGGATTCGAACCCTCGATACGGGATAAACCGTATACTCCCTTAGCAGGGGAGCGCCTTCAGCCTCTCGGCCACCTCACCGTTTTCATTGTTATATCTCAGAAGAGATATGGCGCGTCCTGGAGGATTCGAACCTCCGACCGCCTGGTTCGTAGCCAGGTACTCTATCCAGCTGAGCTAAGGACGCACTTTTTGTTGATAAATCAACGTTGCAAGAATGGCGGTGAAGGAGGGATTCGAACCCTCGATACGGGATAAACCGTATACTCCCTTAGCAGGGGAGCGCCTTCAGCCTCTCGGCCACCTCACCGTCTTGCGGAGGCACATATTACGTTTTACCGAAAATATGTCAAACACTTTCTTTGAAAAAAAACGCAAAAATCGCTTAACCGATGCGGATTTAATCAAAGTGACTATTAAACAAACTTTACCACCCTATTATGATGAAAAAAAGAGAGTCTTCTCTTAAAAAATGACATTAATTAGAAACTAAAAAGGCTAGCCCATCGGCTAGCCTTTTTCATTCAAACTAAGCTCTGTAAACAGGAGCGGCTTAGTAGTTACCAGAAGCAACGTTACCATTGCCCTTTTCAGCTTGAATGCGCATGTAGATTTCTTCACGGTGAACAGAAACCTCTTTCGGAGCGTTAACGCCGATACGTACTTGGTTACCTTTAACACCTAGTACAGTTACAGTCACTTCATCACCAATCATCAGTGTTTCGCCTACGCGGCGAGTCAAAATTAGCATTCTTTGCTCCTTGAGTAATCTCTAAATATTCTTGCTACAAAGCTATTATCCAACAAAAGTTATATTTTCGTAAACTACCTTGTGACCGAAAATTAGCCCAAAAAGGCATGTTTTTGCTGAATGTTTACTGCTTCGCTAGATGTGACGTAAGCATCATGAAGAATGTTTGCTGCTGCATCCACACACTCAGGTGGTAAGACCAGCATCATAGTGAGTGCATTCGTTGAGCAGAAATTGATCGCAATATCTTGCTGTGCCAACAATTCGCAGGCGTGGTCAACCATTCCATTGGCTTCAAGCCCCACAGCGGTCAACAGGCTTACAGCCTCACTATTACGGATTTTATCGCTGAACACCAGATCCAACTTGGCACATGCATCTTGTTTTATCATGATACCTGTTCGATCTGTTTCCTCGATCACATTCCAAATGTCGATACCCAACATCTGACATTGCTTTGTAATGCTAGACAAATGTTCGTTGTCGACTTCAATCATGGCAAGGTCACGTTGAATGGCTATACCAGAGACGGCTTTTAAGCCTGCTTCTCCTTTTACCAAACTGCCTTCATTCACATCGAATGTAGAAAGCACGCGCAGCGGTACATTATTCTTCCATGCAAACTGCACAGAAGGGAGGTGCAACACTTTCGCTCCACGACTGGCCATTGCTTCCATCGAAGGGAAATCAATCACCGCCATCTTTTGAGCGTTTTTTACTACACGTGGATCACAAGTATAAATACCATCAACGTCGGTAAAGATTTGACACTCATCAGCGCTTAACGCACCAGCCAGTGTCACTGCGCTCGTATCTGAGCCACCTCGACCTAATGTGGTGATATCCCCATTTTCATTCACACCTTGGAAGCCTGCTACGATGACGATTTGGTCTTGCTCAAGCAAATCCATAACCGTAGAAGTATCAATGTGTTTAATCGTCGCGTCATTGTGTTGATTGTCCGTCACAATGTTCGCCTGTGCTCCGGTAAGTGAGCGTGCAGCATAACCCAATTTATTCAGAGTCATTGCCAGCAGTGCCATCGACACTTGCTCACCAGCAGAGAGCAAAACATCAAGTTCTCGAGCCGTAGGAACGCTATCTACTTGTTTAGCTAGGTCCATTAATCGGTTTGTTTCGCCTGACATTGCAGACACAACTACGACAACTTGATTACCATCATTTTTCGCCTTAATGATGTGTTCAGCTACCTGGTGGATTCTCTCAATTGAACCCACCGAGGTTCCGCCAAACTTTTGCACGATAAGGGGCTTTTTCACCAGTCTTCACCTTCCCAAGACCAAAGTCTCATTAGGACCACTCATATTCCACTAGTTGAAATTATATAAGCGGTAGTTACAACAAAAACCAAGCAGCGTAAATGACCTGGTTAAAATACGGTCAATTAAACCACTTGGTTATCATAAAAAAATTACGCCCAATCAAAGAACATTGATTGAGCGTAAGATGTGTTTTAAATAATTATAGGCGTTCTTCTAGCCAAGGCTGTACAGTCTGAATCGCCGCAGGTAGCGCCGCAACATCGGTACCACCTGCTTGAGCCATATCTGGACGACCACCACCTTTACCGCCAACTTGCTCAGCAACCATCTTAACTAGGTCGCCCGCTTTCACTTTGCCGATAAGGTCTTTGGTTACACCTGCAATTAGACCGATCTTGTCATCGTTCACGTTTGCAAGAAGGATAACGCCGCTACCTACTTGGTTTTTGATGTCATCAACCATAGTACGTAGGTTCTTGTTATCTGCGCCTTCTAGAGCTGCAATCAGTACTTTAGTACCGTTGATATCCTGAACTTTACCCATGATGTTCGCGCTTTCTGCTGCTGCCATCTTGTCTTTCAGTTTTTGGATTTCTTTCTCTAGAGATTTCGCTTTCTGTGCTGATTCAGCCAGTTTCTCTTCGTACTTAGCCGTTTGAGCTTCGATTGCGTCTAGCGCACCTTCACCCGTTACCGCTTCGATACGGCGGATACCTGCTGCGATACCACCTTCAGATGTGATCTTGAATAGACCGATGTCACCAGTGCTTGAAGCGTGGATACCACCACAAAGTTCGGTCGAGAAATCACCCATAGACAGCACGCGTACTTCGTCGTCGTACTTCTCACCGAATAGTGCCATTGCGCCTTTCTTCTTCGCAGACTCAATGTCCATCACGTTGGTTTCAATCACGTGGTTACGACGAATTTGCGCGTTGACTAGACGCTCAACTTCTTTTAATTCAGCTGCAGTTACTGCTTCTAGGTGTGAGAAGTCGAAACGTAGACCATCAGCCTTCACTAGTGAGCCTTTCTGAGTAACATGCTCACCAAGCAATTGGCGTAGCGCTGCGTGTAGCAAGTGCGTTGCTGAGTGGTTTAGAGAGATAGCTGCGCGACGCTCGGCGTCAACGATAGTTGCTACTTCGTCACCTTTTGCTAGCACGCCTTCTGCCATCACACCGTGGTGCGCGATTGCGTTGCCTAGCTTCTGAGTGTCTTCAACACGGAATACACCAGACTCAGTGCGGATTTCACCAGCGTCACCACATTGACCGCCTGACTCTGCGTAGAATGGTGTTTCACCAAGCACGATGATTGCTTTGTCGCCTGCAGACAGAGATTCTACTTCGTTGCCTTCAACGAACATCGCTGCTACAGAGCTAGAACCTTTAGTGCCTGTGTAACCACAGAATTCTGTTTGCGTATCAACTTTGATCGCTGCGTTGTAGTCAGTACCGAAGTTACCAGCTTCACGCGCACGTTGACGCTGCTCTTCCATCGCTTTCTCGAAACCTTCTTCGTCGATTGCAAACTCACGTTCACGTGCAACGTCGTTAGTTAAGTCAGCTGGGAAGCCGTAAGTATCGTAAAGTTTAAATACGGTTTCGCCGTCTAGAACTTTACCGTCTAGGTTATCTAGCGCTTCGTTTAGAATCGCCATACCGCGCTCAAGTGTACGACCGAAGTTTTCTTCTTCGATGCGCAGTACTTTTTCAACCACAGCTTGTTGACGCTTCAGCTCTTCACCAGCCGTACCCATGATTTCCGCTAGTACACCAACCAGTTTGTGGAAGAATGCACCTTGTGCGCCCAGCTTGTTACCGTGACGAACTGCACGACGGATGATACGACGTAGAACGTAACCACGACCTTCGTTTGAAGGCATAACGCCATCAACGATCAGGAATGAACATGAACGGATGTGGTCAGCGATAACGCGTAGCGATTGGTTTGATAGATCTTCGTAGCCAATCACTTCAGCAGCTGCTTTGATAAGAGCTTGGAATACATCGATTTCGTAGTTTGAGTGAACGCCTTGCATAATTGCAGAGATACGCTCGATACCCATACCAGTATCTACCGATGGCTTTGGTAGCGGTTCCATAGTGCCGTCTGCGTGACGGTTGAACTGCATGAATACGTTGTTCCAGATCTCGATGAAACGGTCACCATCTTCTTCAGGTGTGCCAGGACGGCCACCCCAGATGTGCTCACCGTGATCGTAGAAGATTTCAGTACATGGACCACAAGGACCCGTGTCACCCATTTGCCAGAAGTTATCTGACTCGTATGGTTTACCACCTTTCTTGTCGCCGATGCGAATAATGCGGTCTGCTGGAACGCCTACTTTTTGGTTCCAGATATCGAATGCTTCATCGTCTGTCTCGTAAACTGTAACAAGTAGACGGTCTGCTGGCAGCTTAAGGGTTACTGTTAGGAATTCCCAAGCGAATGCGATAGCGTCTTCTTTGAAGTAATCGCCAAAGCTGAAGTTACCTAGCATTTCAAAGAATGTGTGGTGACGAGCAGTGAAGCCAACGTTTTCCAGGTCGTTGTGTTTACCACCAGCACGTACACAACGTTGAGCCGTAGTCGCTCGAGTGTAGGCTCGTTTTTCTAAGCCTAAGAAACAATCTTTAAATTGGTTCATACCCGCGTTTGTGAACAGCAGGGTTGGGTCGTTATGTGGAACTAACGATGAACTTTCTACGATTTGGTGTCCTTTGCTCTCAAAGAACTTGAGGAACGCGTTACGAACCTCATCAGTGCTCATGTACATGCAGCTCTTCCTGAAAATAGTCGAGTTAGAATTTTGCCGTATTGTAGATCATGCAATCAGCTACGACTAGTTTTCTTGCGGAAAAGAGGCATTAGAAGAAAAAATTTGAAGCAAAACAAAAAACAGTGCGAACAGCTGACCGCTAATCTTCGTCCTCAAAGCTCAGCGCATAGCTGATTTGGTCAAAACTGTAGCCACGATATTGCAGAAATCGCACTTGTTTAGCGTACTCTTTCTGGTCTTTGGCTTTTATTCCTTTGAATTTCTTCTCAGCAGCCATTCTTGCCAGTTCAAACCAGTCTTGGGGCTCTTCTGCCATCGCCATATCAATGATGGATTCTGCGACACGCTTTTGGTTCAGTTCTTGACGAATGCGACGCTCACCGTGACCTTTGTAAACATGTTGGCGCACTTGGCTTTTGGCATAACGCAGGTCATCCAAATAGTTGTGGTCGAGACAAAAATTAATCGCCGCTTCGATGTCTGCCTCTTCATACCCTTTTAGAGCCAGCTTTTGGTATAACTCGTATTGCCCATGATCTCGACGGCTTAATAATTGGATAGCCGCTTCTTTGCTGGATAAGGTCGGCGCTTGACGCTTTTGGTACATGGTGATCCTAAAACTGTTTTTGCTGTACAGGCTTTATAACAATCGTAGTAAATAACCGCTCACTCTAGCTGACAAACGCGCTAGCTCTGATCGCTTACCTACTCTAATTGATATTAATCTGCCTTTTGTTTTTTCGGTTTTGATTTCAGCAGATACAACAAAGCCCCGCATAGCAGGGCTTTGTTCAATATGATTCAATCAGAAGATTAAAACTCTTCTTCTTGCTCTGATTTTTCACCCGATTCTGGTGCTTCAGGTAGTGCTGGTGAAAGTAGCATTTCACGCAGTTTAGCATCGATAGTTTTACCGATTTCTGGGTTTTCGCGTAGGTAGTTACAAGCGTTTGCTTTACCTTGGCCGATCTTGTCGCCTTGGTAGCTGTACCATGCACCCGCTTTTTCAACTAGCTTGTGCTTCACGCCTAGGTCAATTAGTTCGCCTTCGCGGTTGAAACCTTGGCCGTACATGATTTGCGTGTTTGCTTCTTTAAACGGTGCAGCAATCTTGTTCTTAACAACTTTGATGCGCGTTTCGTTACCTACTACTTCGTCACCTTCTTTGATTGCGCCAGTACGACGGATATCTAGACGAACAGAAGCGTAGAACTTAAGTGCGTTACCACCAGTTGTTGTTTCTGGGTTACCGAACATCACACCAATCTTCATACGGATTTGGTTGATGAAGATACACATACAGTTAGACTGTTTTAGGTTACCCGTTAACTTACGCATTGCTTGAGAAAGCATACGAGCTTGAAG
The DNA here is from genome assembly GCF_036533715.1 of Vibrio sp. M260121. Classification (NCBI taxonomy): domain Bacteria; kingdom Pseudomonadati; phylum Pseudomonadota; class Gammaproteobacteria; order Vibrionales; family Vibrionaceae; genus Vibrio; species Vibrio sp. M260121. The sequence goes on from NZ_JATABF010000040.1 coordinate 6,660, forward strand.
ACCCATGTGGCTATCGCCCATTTCGCCTTCGATTTCTGCTTTTGGTGTTAGTGCTGCTACTGAGTCGACAACCATAACGTCGATAGCACCAGAACGTGCAAGTGCGTCACAGATCTCTAGCGCTTGCTCACCAGTGTCTGGCTGAGAAACCAATAGTGCATCGATATCAACGCCAAGTTTCTTCGCGTATACAGGATCTAGAGCATGCTCTGCGTCGATAAACGCACAAGTTTTGCCTTCACGTTGTGCAGCAGCAATAAGCTCAAGAGTTAGCGTTGTTTTACCTGAAGATTCTGGGCCGTAGATTTCTACGATACGACCCATTGGCAGACCACCAGCACCCAAAGCGATATCAAGAGAAAGAGAACCCGTTGAGATGGTTTCTACGTCCATTGCGCGGTTATCACCAAGGCGCATGATAGAGCCTTTACCGAATTGCTTTTCAATTTGACCTAGCGCAGCGGCGAGCGCTTTCTGTTTGTTCTCGTCCATTACTTTCTCCGATTTATTCATCTTCTTTGGGCGACGAATAGTAATTCATTTTTCTTGAGCAGAAGAACTGCTCAGCAATGAAAGTTATTATACTGTTGATTCATACAGTGTCCATACCTGTATGAAAAAAATTTGGCTGACCTATAGCCATGATTTGCTCTAGCCCTTATCAACGCTGGGCTAAAACAATTTAAGAAATTCTAGAGCAGATGTTGATGCAATTGAGTCAGTGCATGCTCGACCGCTTTTTTGCGAACTTGTGCACGGTCACCAGTGAAATGCATGGTTTCTACTTGCTGCCAACTTTGGTTATCAGCAAAAGCAAAACAGACTGTACCGACAGGTTTCTCTTCACTGCCTCCTCCCGGGCCTGCAATACCGCTGATGGACACGCCGATGGTGGCATTTGAGTTTCTAATTGCGCCCTGCACCATTTCAATCACAACTGGCTCACTCACTGCACCATGCGCATCTAATGTTGAAGCCTGTACGCCAAGCATCTCCATTTTAGCCTCGTTACTGTAAGTGACGAACGCGCGATCAAGCCACGCTGAACTACCAGCAATGTCAGTAATAGCGGTTGCGACACCACCACCCGTGCATGATTCTGCCGTGGTTAAAACATGTCCGTGCTTAGCCAATAATGCGCCTAAATCGGCACTCAATTTTGTTGCTCTTTCCATAGCCAAAAATGCCCTTTGTCTCTTTTTACTTGATAGGGATTCACGTATCCTAAGCCGCTACGGAAATAAACAAAAGTACTTACCTGTGAAAGCTGAACAAAAACACACTCCGATGATGCAGCAATATCTCAAGCTAAAGGCTGAGAACCCAGAAATCTTGCTGTTTTACCGCATGGGCGACTTCTACGAACTCTTCTACGACGATGCTAAACGCGCATCTCAATTGCTTGATATTTCGTTGACCAAACGTGGTGCATCGGCAGGTGAACCTATCCCGATGGCTGGTGTTCCATTCCATGCGGTAGAAGGTTATCTAGCTAAACTTGTTCAGCTTGGTGAGTCTGTTGCGATCTGTGAACAGATTGGCGACCCAGCGACAAGCAAAGGTCCGGTTGAGCGTAAAGTAGTGCGTATCGTCACCCCTGGTACGGTGACCGACGAAGCGCTATTGTCTGAGCGTATCGATAACCTGATTGCATCGATTTACCATCATAACGGTAAATTCGGTTACGCGACATTGGATGTAACTTCGGGTCGTTTCCAACTAGTCGAGCCGGAAACCGAAGAAGCGATGGCCGCTGAGCTGCAACGCACCGCACCTCGTGAGTTACTCTTCCCAGAAGATTTTGAACCCGTACATTTGATGTCGAACCGCAACGGTAACCGTCGTCGCCCAATCTGGGAGTTCGAGCTAGATACCGCTAAACAGCAATTGAACCAACAATTTGGTACGCGCGATTTGGTAGGCTTTGGGGTTGAGCATGCTTCACTCGGTCTGTGTGCTGCGGGTTGTTTGATCCAATACGTAAAAGATACTCAGCGTACTGCCCTACCGCACATTCGTTCATTGACGTTTGATCGCCAAGATCACTCAGTCATTCTTGATGCCGCTACACGTCGCAACTTAGAGCTGACGCAAAACCTATCAGGCGGCACTGATAACACGCTAGCTGAAGTGCTCGATCACTGTGCGACCCCAATGGGCAGCCGTATGCTAAAACGTTGGTTGCACCAGCCAATGCGCTGTGTTGATACCCTTAACAACCGTCTTGATGCGATTGGTGAAATCAAAGATCAAAGCTTGTTCACCGACATTCAACCAATCTTCAAACAAATTGGTGATATTGAACGTATCCTCGCTCGTTTGGCACTTCGCTCGGCACGTCCGCGCGATATGGCTCGTCTGCGCCATGCGATGCAACAACTGCCAGAGTTGGAAGCTGTCACTTCTTCTCTAGCTCACCCATACCTTAAAAAGCTGGCTCAGTTTGCTGCACCATTAGATGAGGTATGTGATTTACTCGAGCGCGCAATCAAAGAAAACCCGCCAGTGGTTATTCGTGAAGGAGGCGTGATTGCAGAGGGCTACAATGCTGAGCTTGATGAATGGCGCAAACTTGCAGACGGTGCAACCGAGTATCTAGAAAAACTCGAAGCTGACGAACGCGAACGTCATGGTATCGACACCCTAAAAGTTGGCTACAACGCTGTACACGGTTTCTTCATTCAGGTTAGTCGTGGTCAAAGCCACTTGGTTCCACCACACTATGTACGTCGCCAAACGCTGAAAAACGCAGAACGCTACATCATTCCTGAGTTAAAAGAGCACGAAGACAAGGTACTGAACTCTAAATCAAAAGCGCTAGCAGTAGAGAAAAAACTGTGGGAAGAGCTGTTTGATTTGTTGATGCCAAACCTTGAGAAGATGCAAAACCTTGCTTCAGCGATTTCTCAGTTAGACGTACTACAAAACCTAGCCGAGCGTGCAGATTCACTTGATTACTGCCGCCCAACATTGGACAAAGAAGCAGGCATTAGCATTCAAGCAGGTCGTCACCCTGTCGTGGAGCAAGTAACCAGCGAACCATTTATCGCTAACCCTATTGAACTAAGCTCAAACCGTAAGATGCTGATCATAACCGGTCCAAACATGGGTGGTAAATCGACCTATATGCGCCAGACTGCATTGATTGCTTTGATGGCCCACATTGGTTCATACGTACCTGCAGAATCAGCTCATATTGGCTCTCTAGACCGTATCTTTACTCGTATCGGTGCATCTGATGATTTGGCCTCTGGCCGCTCAACCTTCATGGTAGAAATGACTGAAACAGCCAACATTCTTCACAACGCTACTAAGAACAGCTTGGTGCTAATGGATGAGATCGGTCGCGGTACCAGTACTTACGATGGCCTGTCTTTGGCATGGGCAAGTGCAGAATGGCTTGCAACTCAAATTGGCGCAATGACCCTGTTCGCAACGCATTACTTCGAACTGACTGAGCTACCAAACCTACTGCCAAACTTAGCCAACGTTCACCTTGATGCGGTAGAACACGGAGACAGCATTGCCTTTATGCACGCAGTTCAAGAAGGCGCGGCAAGCAAATCTTACGGTCTAGCGGTTGCTGGTTTAGCGGGTGTTCCAAAACCAGTGATTAAGAATGCGCGTAACAAGCTGTCGCAACTTGAGCAATTAGGTCAAGGCAATGATTCAGCTCGTCCTAGTACCGTCGATGTGGCAAATCAACTCAGCCTAATTCCTGAACCTAGTGATGTTGAACAAGCATTGTCGAACATCGATCCTGACGATCTAACGCCGCGTCAGGCATTGGAAGAGCTTTACCGCTTGAAGAAGATGCTCTAGTTTCTGAAGTGATCCTGTAAAAGCAAAAAGGCTATGGTCACCCATAGCCTTTTGTTTATTCTGAATTCGCCTCTACAGCGGTCTTTGTTTAGTCGTCTTCAACGTTGAACAGGTTTTCCATATTCAGACCTTGTTTGATCAAGATCTCGCGTAGTCGACGTAAACCTTCCACCTGGATCTGACGAACACGTTCGCGTGTTAGACCAATCTCACGTCCCACTTCTTCAAGTGTTGATGGCTCATAGCCAAGCAGACCAAAACGACGCGCTAGCACTTCTTTCTGTTTTGGATTCAGCTCTTCTAGCCAATGGATCAATGAAGATTTGATGTCATCGTCCTGAGTGGAAACTTCAGGATCCGAGTTGTTGGTATCAGGAATAATATCCAGTAGCGCTTTCTCGCCGTCACCACCAATCGGTGTATCGACAGAGCTAATGCGCTCATTAAGGCGAAGCATTTTGCTTACGTCTTCTACTGGGATATCTAACTGTGCAGCAATCTCTTCTGCTGTTGGTTCATGGTCGAGCTTCTGAGAAAGTTCACGCGCAGTACGCAGATAAATGTTCAGCTCTTTAACCACATGAATTGGCAGACGGATTGTACGAGTTTGATTCATCAACGCACGTTCGATCGTTTGGCGAATCCACCACGTCGCGTAAGTTGAGAAACGGAAGCCTCTTTCTGGATCAAACTTCTCTACCGCACGAATCAGACCTAAATTACCTTCTTCAATGAGATCAAGAAGTGCTAGACCACGATTGCTGTATCGACGAGAGATCTTCACTACAAGACGCAAGTTACTTTCGATCATACGTTTGCGAGCAGCTTCATCGCCACGCAGCGCACGTCGAGCATAAAGTACTTCTTCTTCTGCCGTAAGTAGAGGTGAAAAACCAATTTCGCCTAAGTAAAGCTGAGTAGCATCTAGGCTCTTGCTGCTCGCGTCGAATTCTTCGCGTGCTGCTGTTTTGGTTCGGTTGGATGTTTTTTCAAGCTCGTTGTTAGCAATGCCTTCCGTTGATGCATTGTCATATTCGAACTCTTCAACTTTGGTTACTGTGTTGCTGATACTCATAACGCCTCCCCCTGGCGAGTTAGCAAGACATGACAACTCAATATGTCGCTAAATGATGTCGCAAGTTGTTATTCAAAGTTTTAAGGTAAATAGCGCTTTGGATTCACTGACTTACCTTGATAGCGAATTTCAAAGTGAAGTTTGACGGATTTAGAACCTGAACTACCCATGGTTGCAATTTTTTGTCCGCTCTTGACACTTTGTCCTTCTGAAACCAGCAATCTGTCATTGTGTGCGTATGCGCTTAAATAATTGTCGTTATGCTTCACTATAATTAGGTTGCCATAACCTCGTAGCGCATTACCTGAGTACACAACTGTGCCGGCTGCGGTTGAAACGATAGGCTGACCACGCTGTCCTGCGATGTCGATGCCTTTATTTCCCTGTTCTCCCGCTGAGAAGTTCTTGATTACTCTCCCTTTTGTTGGCCATAGCCACTTAGATACTTTGTCGTTTTTCGCCGTAGTTACTGGTGGTTTTGGTTTAACATTTTGGTTACCTTTTGACCCAACATACTCCTTTGGTTTGGATTGTTCAACCTTCTTTGGCGGCTGTTTTTGTGCAACTTGAGTCGTAGTTGGCTTAGGTTGTTGAGTAGATCTTTTACTTGAATTTGACGACTTTGACGCTGTTGATGTTTTAGTCACTGGAGCAGGTTTCGCCGCAACTACCGGAGCTACAACGGGTTCCACTTTATGACCATATTTAGGTGCGACATATTTCGGGGCCCAAAGTTTTAGCTTCTGCCCCGGAAAAATCGTGTAAGGCGCAGACAAATCATTGTAACGAACAAGATCATTTACATTCTTATCTGTGACATAGGCAATAAAATAAAGGGTATCACCTTTCTTTACTTCGTAATAACTCCCTCTATAGCTGCCACGTTCAACCGCTGAGTAATCTTTGTTTAAGCTAGAAACAGGTGCAGGTGAGTGAGCCGCGCAACCAACCAGTCCCGCAGCCAACAAACAGCTAATACCAAAACGATGTAATAACTTCTTCACCTAGTCTTTAACCCTTAAGCTAAATCACCTGCAACTAATGGCACAAATCTTACCATTTCTACCACAGTCGACAGATATTGTTCACCCTGACGTTCAATTTTTAATAGTTGTTGCTCTTCTTCACCAACAGGAATGATCATCTTACCGCCCTCTTTCAGCTGGGATAAAAGTGCTTGGGGAACACTTTCCGCTGCCGCAGTGACGATAATCGCATCGAAAGGGCCTTTCGCTTCCCATCCGAGCCAACCATCTCCGTGTTTAGTAGAGACGTTATAGATATCCAGTTGTTTCAGACGACGCTTAGCATCCCATTGCAGAGACTTAATGCGTTCAACTGAGTAGACATGATCAACAATTTGAGCAAGGACTGCTGTTTGGTAGCCCGAGCCCGTGCCAATCTCTAAAACATTGCTGTCCGATTTCAAATCGAGCAGCTCTGTCATTTTTGCAACGATGTAAGGCTGAGAAATGGTTTGCCCCTGACCAATCGGCAACGCATTGTTGTCGTACGCTTGGTGCATCATTGCTTGTGAGACAAAGCTCTCACGCGGCAGTCGATAAATCGCATCCAACACTCGTTGATCACTGATGCCACTGGAGATAAGAAATGCTATCAACCTGTCAGCATGTGGGTTAGTCATTAATTCTCTTCCTTTAACCAACTGTCCATTGCGCGCAGCGACTCATGAGCAGTGAGATCGACTTGCAGTGGCGTGATTGAAACAAAGCCATGTTCAATCGCGTAAAAGTCCGTACCGATACCGGCATCTTGCTCTTTGCCCGGAGGACCGAGCCAATAGATATCATGTCCACGCGGATCTTTCTGCTTAATCATATTCTCTGCGTGATGACGCGCACCTAAGCGAGTCACTTCAATCTCACCAAGCTCTTCAAACGGAAGATCAGGGACGTTTACATTCAATAGACGGTTGGTTGGAATTGGGCGAATCAGATGCTGCTCAACCAACTGGCGAGCAATTTTAGCCGCCGATTCAAAATGTTGCTTACCGACTAGAGAAAAAGCGATCGCCTGTACGCCAAGGAAGTGCCCTTCCATCGCAGCAGCCACGGTACCGGAGTACAACACGTCATCACCTAGGTTTGCGCCGTGATTGATGCCTGACAGCACGAGGTCTGGCAGGTCATCTTTCATCAACTCGTTCAGCGCAAAGTGCACGCAGTCTGTTGGTGTACCTTGCACAGAGAAGGTCTTCGGCGCTATCTCGGTAACACGCAGTGGTTGCTCTAATGTCAATGAGTTAGAAGCACCAGAGCGGTTTCTATCCGGCGCAACGATCGTCACTTCAGCAATGCTTCTTAGCTCATCAGCAAGCGCATGAATTCCCTGAGCATGAACACCGTCATCATTGCTGAGCAGTATTCTTAATGGCTTCGCGTTGTGTGAATCCATTTCCATTAATATTCTCTTTCTACCTTTTCTTCGATGACCAACTCACGCACGATTGAGGTAGCAAATGAGCCTGCGTCAAGTGAGAATGTCAACGTAATGTTGTTTCCATCAACCGTCCAAGTTAAGTCTTGCGGCTTAAGCGCAATATCACGTCGGTCATGACGCATTCGGTTACCACGAATCAGCGCCATTAAATCAGGTTCTTCATCTAAAAACGGTTGCTCTAATACCAGAGCATCACTTTGGGTAGGTAGCGCATTATCGCCAGCGAGTGCAGCTGTAATAGAGACCTCACCTTGCATCAGTTGAACTTGTAGCTCTGCAATGTTGCTTGCATCAATGAGTTGAGTGCCAGATTGGGTCTGTGCAATATCACCATCGATGAATTTATCAAATACACCATTCTCTAAACGAGCAGAAACAATACGGTTGAAGATCCAAGAACGCGCAGCAGATAAGTACATGCTACGTTTGTTTTGATTACGTGTACGAACGTTTTCACGTCCCCATCGACGTGCTTCTTCAAGGTTGTTGCCATCGTTACCAAAACGCTGACTACCAAAGTAGTTTGGCACACCCACTTGTTTCACTTTTTCAAGACGTTGCTCAACATCCGCTACATCTGTCACTTCAGACAAAGTAACCACGAACCCGTTCCCTACTAAGTCACCAGGACGCAGTTTTTTGTTGTGACGATCCGTTGCAAGGATTTCGATGCTCGGATATTGCGCCAAAAATGCTGAAAAGTCTGGTGTTTCAGCTTTTGGTAAATGCACACTTAGCCACTGTTCAGTCACAGCATGACGGTCTTTAAGACCAGCCCAACTAACGTCTTTCGACTTAACGCCACAGGCTTTTGCTAACTCGTTAGCAACGAAGCTGGTGTTCTCACCGGTTTTACGGATACGAACCATTAAGTGCTCGCCTTCACCCGTAAAGGCAAAACCTAAGTCTTCGCGAACCTGAAAGTGCTCTGGTTGCGCTTTAATTTTTGCAGATGCAACTGGCTTACCTGTTAGGTAAGCCAATGAAGATAAAATGTCTGACATGATGTGTTTCCGCTGATATCACAGCTTAGAGGAGCAAATTGCTAGTTATTGCTTAAACAGAAGTACAACTGCTTCCGTTGCAATGCCTTCTTTGCGTCCAGTAAAACCAAGACGTTCTGTCGTCGTCGCTTTTACGTTAATGTTGTTTATGTCGGTTTCCAAGTCTTCGGCAATCGCTGCGCACATAGCTTCAATGTGCGGCGCCATCTTCGGCGCTTGTGCAATGATAGTGATGTCAGCATTACCAAGTCGGTAGCCTTGTTCTTTGACTCGACGATATACGTCTTTCAATAATTCACGGCTATCCGCGCCTTTCCATTTATCGTCGGTATCAGGGAAGTGGCGACCAATGTCACCCGCAGCGATCGCTCCTAACAAAGCATCGCTCAACGCATGCAGTGCGACATCACCATCAGAATGTGCAATCAAACCTTGTTCGTAAGGGATCGCTACGCCACCAATGATTACCGGACCTTCACCACCGAATTTATGTACGTCGAAACCATGACCAATTCGAATCATTTTTTATCCTTTCTTTATTCGCCGCGCTCACGGCTGAGATAAAACTCGGCTAACGCAAGATCTTCTGGCTGAGTAATTTTTATATTATTCGCATTCCCTTGAACAAGTGCCGGCTTTTCGCCTAACCATTCCAAAGCCGAGGCTTCATCAGTGATAGTTGCACCTTGTTCTAATGCGTCAGCCAGTGCTTGAGTAAGCTGCTGAGTTTTAAACATTTGTGGGGTTAGTGCATGCCACAATGCTTCTCTATCTACCGTATGATCAATATCTTGTGCTGCGTTTGCTCGCTTCATTGTGTCTCTCACTGGAGAGGCAAGGATGCCACCTGTTGGGTGTGCGCTACAAACGTCGATCAAATGGTCAATATCGGATGTGAGAACACATGGTCTTGCTGCGTCGTGAACTAAAACCCACTCGCTTTCCAGATGTGTTCTTACATAGTTTAGCCCTGAAAGCACAGAATCTGCCCTTTCTTTACCACCAGCCACACGAATCACGTCTGGGTGCTGGGCAATGGACAGTTCAGGGTAGTATGGGTCACCGTCGGTAATAGCTACGACAACCTTAGAAATTTTTGGGTGAGAAAGCAGTTTTTCCACGGTATGTTCCAATACCGCTTTGCCGTCAATCAACAGGTACTGTTTTGGACGGTCTGCCTTCATTCGACTACCAACGCCAGCTGCTGGCACGATAGCAATATGAGATGGTGAAGTATCCAACATCTTATTGTTCATCCTCACCTACGATTCGGTAGAAGGTTTCGCCATCTTTGACCAAACCAAGTTCGTGACGCGCACGTTCTTCGATCGCATCAAGACCTTGTCGTAAGTCATCAATCTCAGCGAACATCTCGTTATTACGAGCTTGCAGCTTGCTGTTTACTTGTTGCTGCACTTCAATTTCATCTTCTACTGTGTAGTAGTCAGACACCCCGTTTTTGCCAAACCAGAGGGTATATTGAAGCCAGCCAAACAGTAACGTAAGGGCTATAACAAAGATTCGCATATCGTTGCTAACATTCTGTACCGGAAGGGATTAGATAAGGTGACATATATAGCATAAATGCGTGATTGGCTCTAGGGCATAAAAAGAGACTCACACGCTCCTTACAGGAAAAAAGCAGCAAAATGAAACAAAGAGATTCCCGCCTCTCTCCTTCGTCGTTCTAGGGAATGACAAATGAACATGAGCGAAAGACATCAAAAAGCAAAGTCAATTCTCATATCGCCAAGTGAAGCGATCTCGAAGAGCCAAGTCCGTACCACCTCTCGAAGCGAAGCATTCCCGAAGGGCGAAGCCCGTTCCCGCCTCTCGAAGCGAAGCGTTCCTGAAGGGCAAAGCACGTTCCCACCTCTCGAAGCGAAGCGTTCCTGAAGGGCAAAGCACGTTCCCACCTCTCGAAGCGAAGCGTTCTCGAAGGGCGAAGCCCGTTCCCGCCTCTCGAAGCGAAGCGTTCTCATATGTCAGATACAAAAACGCCCCGCAAGTGCGAGGCGTTTTCAAAAGCTTTAAGTTAAGCCGTTAACTCAGTTAAGAATTAAGCTTGACCTTTAACTTCTTTAAGACCGTTGAAAGGAGCGCGCTCACCTAGAGCTTCCTCGATACGGATAAGTTGGTTGTACTTAGCAACACGGTCAGAACGGCTCATAGAACCAGTTTTGATTTGACCTGCAGCTGTACCTACCGCTAGGTCAGCGATAGTTGCATCTTCAGTTTCGCCAGAACGGTGAGAGATTACTGCTGTGTAACCTGCGTCTTTAGCCATCTTGATTGCAGCTAGAGTCTCAGTTAGAGAACCGATTTGGTTGAACTTGATAAGGATAGAGTTAGCTACGCCTTTCTCGATACCTTCAGCAAGGATCTTAGTGTTAGTAACGAATAGATCGTCACCTACTAGTTGAAGCTTGTCACCTAGTAGTTCAGTTTGGTGCTTGAAGCCAGCCCAATCAGACTCGTCTAGACCGTCTTCGATAGAAACGATTGGGAATTGGTTAGCTAGCTCTGCTAGGTAGTGGTTGAACTCTTCAGAAGTGAAAGTTTTACCTTCGCCTTTCATGTTGTAGATGCCAGCTTCTTTGTCGAAGAACTCAGATGCAGCACAGTCCATAGCTAGAGTAACGTCTTTACCTAGTTCGTAACCAGCAGCTGCAACAGCTTCTGCGATAACTTCTAGAGCTTCAGCGTTAGACTTAAGGTTTGGAGCGAAACCACCTTCGTCACCAACTGCAGTGCTGTAGCCTTTAGACTTAAGAACTTTAGCTAGGTTGTGGAATACTTCTGCACCGATACGTAGACCTTCTTTAAGAGTCTTAGCGCCAACTGGTTGGATCATGAACTCTTGGATGTCAACGTTGTTGTCTGCGTGCTCACCACCGTTGATGATGTTCATCATTGGTAGAGGCATAGAGAACTGACCAGCTGTGCCGTTTAGCTCAGCGATGTGCTCGTATAGAGGCATGCCTTTAGCTGCTGCAGCAGCTTTAGCGTTTGCTAGAGAAACAGCTAGGATAGCGTTCGCACCGAACTTAGATTTGTTTTCAGTGCCGTCTAGTTCGATCATTACTGCGTCGATTGCAGCTTGGTCTTTAGCGTCTTTGCCAACTAGAGCTTCAGCGATTGCGCCGTTTACAGCTTCAACAGCTTTAAGAACACCTTTACCTAGGAAACGTGCTTTGTCACCGTCACGTAGCTCAAGAGCTTCGCGAGAACCAGTAGATGCGCCAGATGGAGCTGCTGCCATACCTACGAAACCGCCTTCTAGGTGTACTTCAGCTTCTACAGTTGGGTTACCACGTGAGTCGATGATTTCACGACCTAGAACTTTAACGATCTTAGACATTAATGTTTCCTCTCGTTTCAAATATAAATGTCAATTTTAAAGGGCAGCAGCACAACCTTCGCCGCTGCCCGTATCCTTTTACTTCTCGAATTCGCCGCGAGCGTTTTGGCCAGCAGCTTTAACGAAACCTGCGAATAGTGGGTGACCATCGCGAGGCGTCGAGGTGAATTCTGGGTGGAATTGAGCCGCTACAAACCATGGGTGAGCTGGGTTCTCAATCATTTCCACTAGTTTCTTATCCGCTGATAGGCCAGATACTTTCAGACCTGCTTTTTCGATTTGCGGACGAAGAACGTTGTTTACTTCGTAACGGTGACGGTGACGTTCGTGAACTGTCGCGCTACCGTATAGTTCACGAGCTTTCGTCCCTTTCTCTAGGTGACATAGCTGTGAACCAAGACGCATCGTACCACCTAGGTCAGACGTTTCAGTACGTTCTTCAACTTTACCTTCGCCGTCTACCCATTCCGTGATCAAACCTACCACAGGGTACTTAGTGTCTTTGTTAAATTCTGTTGAATGTGCACCTTCCATACCCGCTACGTTGCGCGCGTATTCGATCAGTGCTACTTGCATGCCTAGACAGATACCTAGGTAAGGTACTTTGTTTTCACGAGCGTATTGTGCTGCGCGAATCTTACCTTCGATACCACGGTCACCGAAGCCACCAGGTACTAGGATTGCATCTAGACCTTCAAGTACTTCTACGCCTTTCGTCTCAACATCTTGAGAGTCTACATATTTAATTGTGACGTTTAGACGGTTTTTCAAGCCTGCGTGTTTAAGTGCTTCGTTTACTGACTTGTAAGCATCTGGTAGTTCGATGTATTTACCGACCATACCGATAGTTACTTCGCCAGTTGGGTTCGCTTCTTCATAGATAACCTGTTCCCATTCAGACAGGTCAGCTTCTGGCGCGTTGATACCAAAGCGAGCACAAACTAGGTCATCTAGACCTTGAGACTTAACAAGTTGAGGGATCTTGTAGATAGAATCTACGTCCTTCATTGAGATAACTGCTTTTTCTTGTACGTTACAGAAAAGAGCGATTTTCTTACGCTCGTTCGCTGGGATCATACGATCAGAGCGGCAAACAAGAATATCTGGTTGGATACCGATAGATAGCAGCTCTTTAACAGAGTGCTGAGTTGGCTTAGTTTTCACTTCACCAGCAGCGGCTAGGTAAGGAACTAGCGTTAGGTGCATGAACATTGCGCGCTCACGACCTAGTTCTACAGCAAGCTGACGGATAGCTTCCATAAATGGTAGTGATTCGATATCACCTACCGTACCACCGACTTCAACGATAGCAACATCATGGCCTTCAGAACCTGCAATTACGCGGTCTTTGATAGCGTTAGTGATGTGAGGGATAACCTGAATGGTTGCACCTAGGTAATCGCCGCGACGTTCTTTACGTAGTACGTCTGCATAAACACGACCAGCAGTGAAGTTGTTACGCTTAGTCATCTTGGTGCGGATGAAACGCTCGTAGTGACCAAGGTCAAGGTCAGTCTCTGCGCCATCTTCCGTAACGAACACTTCACCGTGTTGAGTTGGGCTCATTGTGCCTGGATCAACGTTGATGTAAGGGTCAAGCTTCATCATAGTCACTTTAAGACCACGAGCTTCTAGAATAGCTGCAAGAGATGCTGCTGCAATACCTTTACCTAGAGAGGATACAACCCCGCCAGTAACAAAAATGTAATTTGTCGTCATGTTTAACCTGAAATTGGTTGAATGAGGGAAATGGAGTGCTTCTGGACGGGACGTAAATATACCAGAAGCTCCTAACCGCCACAACGTGAAATCTATCACACCGTAATTTTTTATTTTTTGCTTCAAATCAAAGTCGAGTATTCATGCAATTTCAGCTTCGCTCTTCTCGTTTCACTTCATCCCACATGGAATCGAGTTCATCTAGAGTAAAGTCTGTCAGCTGTTTACCGTGCGCTGCAACTTTAGTTTCCACGCCTTTAAAGCGTTTCGAGAACTTTAAGTTGGCTTTTGCCAGTGCCACTTCAGGGTCTTTCCCTAGGTGACGAGACAGGTTCACGGTAGCAAATAAAAGATCGCCTAATTCGAGTTCAACTTTCTCCTCATCCGGAGTAATTTGAAGCACTTCTTCCATTACCTCTTCAATTTCTTCCTGCACTTTTCCGACAACGGGACCAAGCGAGTCCCAATCAAAGCCGAATTTTGCGCACTTTTTCTGGATCTTTGTAGCACGCGAAAGCGCAGGTAGAGAGTTTGGTATTGAGTCTAGGATACTTTCTTCAGCTTTGCCTAATTGTGCTTTCTCTTTGGCTTTTTCCGCTTCCCAGTTGGCGTTAATCGCTTCTTCAGAATCGAATTCTACTTCTGAAAAAACATGCGGGTGACGACGCGTCAGCTTCTCGTTAACGGTTTCCACCACATCAGAAAACTCGAACAATCCCTGCTCTTTCGCCATTTGGCTGTAGAAAATCACTTGGAACAATAAGTCCCCCAACTCTTCTTGCAAGTTCGACCAATCGCGGTTTTGAATCGCATCCACCACTTCGTAGGTTTCTTCAATAGTGTGAGGAACAATGGTGTCGAAGGTCTGCTTTAAGTCCCAAGGGCAACCGCTTTCTGGGTCACGCAACTTCGCCATGATTTGTTCTAACTGTTCAATTGGATGACTCATTTTCTGTTCCTTTAAACCTTTCTATCTAAAGAAAAAGGTGAGTAGCCAAAACCACTCACCTTTGTTATATGTTGATCAATTCTCTAAATAATTGAAGCTGTAGCTAGGCGGCAAGCGAGCGAGACTCCTGAGCATAGCCTGCCTATGTGATGGAGCGAGTGAGCGTAGGCAACAACGCTATCAGCTTCAAGTATGACGAGAATTTTAGCCTAAGCGCTTCACCGACATCACATCCTTGATCTGCTCAACACGTTTCGAAACGCGTGAGAACACCTCAAGGTTGGTCACTTCAAGGTCAAAGTCCATGATCGACATTTGCGTGCGGTAATCGACGCGACTCTTCATGCTGGTGACTTTGATTTTCTCGTTCGCAAATAGCGTTGTGATGTCTTTTAGTAGACCACCACGCTCCATCGCTTCAACACGAACCGTCAAGATGTAAGAGCCGACAAAGCCGCTCCCCCAGACGGTATCAATGATACGTTCTGGTGCGTGATGACGAAGTTCTTCTAGTTGCTCACAGTCACTACGGTGCACCGAAATACCACGACCTTGAGTGATGTAACCTGAGATCTCATCACCTGGGATCGGCTGACAACAGCGCGCTAGGTGTGTCATTAGGTTATCGACACCTTCTACCACAACCGCATCTTTCTTCGGACGACTTTGTGCTGGCGCGCGATTTTCTGCTTCTTGCAGTTTTTCTAGCGCTTGCTGGTCTTCCTCTTCCGCGGTTGGTTTGTTTACCAACGCGTTGATGTGGTTGATGATCTGGTTGATGCGCAAGTCACCACTACCAATACCAACATACAATTCATCGGCGCTATTGACGTTAAAGCGTTTCAGCGCGTACTGGTCTGCGTCTTTCAGTGTCGCGCCGATTTTCGCCAATTCGTGCTCTAGGATTTCACGACCCGCTTCTAAGTTCTTCTCACGACTTTGTTTGCGGAACCATGCGTTGATTTTTGCACGTGCTCGGCTCGACGTCACAAAGCCCAGCGTCGGGTTCAACCAATCACGTGAAGGGTTTGGCTCTTTCTGAGTGATGATTTCAACCTGATCGCCCATTTGCAGTTTATGAGTGAACGGGACGATACGACCCGCCACTTTGGCACCGATACAACGGTGCCCCACTTCTGAGTGAATGTGGTAAGCGAAATCGAGTGGGGTTGCGCCCATTGGAAGGTCGACAACATCGCCACGTGGGGTAAAGGCATACACGCGGTCATCAAATACCTGACTACGCAGCTCGTCCAACATCTCGCCAGAGTCGGACATTTCTTCTTGCCAATCGAGTAGCTTACGTAGCCACGTGATCTTCTCATCGTAACCGCTGCGGCTGCTTGCACCTTCTTTATATTTCCAGTGCGCTGCAACACCGAGCTCAGAATCTTCGTGCATTTCTTTAGTACGAATCTGGATCTCGATGGTCTTACCTTCAGGGCCAAGAATCACGGTATGGATAGACTGGTAGCCGTTTGGTTTCGGGTTTGCTACGTAATCGTCGAACTCGCTTGGTAAGTGTTTGTATTTGGTGTGAACCACACCCAGAGCGGCATAACAGTCTTGAAGTTTGTCAGCGATGATACGTACTGCACGTACGTCAAATAATTCATCAAACGCCAGACTCTTCTTCTGCATTTTGCGCCAGATACTGTAGATGTGCTTTGGACGACCACTGACTTCTGCGTTGATGCCGCATACGGTCATTTCTTGGGTAAGGTCGTCGACAAAGTCTTTGATGTATTGTTCACGGACAATACGACGCTCAGCCAATTGCTTCGCGATTTGCTTGTAGGTTTCTGGCTGTTGGTAGCGGAAAGCGTAATCTTCGATTTCCCATTTCAACTGACCAATGCCAAGGCGGTTTGCCAGAGGCGCGTAGATATTTGCACACTCTTTTGCCGCTGCACGACGAACTTCGTCCGGCGCTTTTTTTACTTCAATCAGGTTACAGATACGTTCTGCCAGCTTGATAACCACGCAACGGAAATCATCCACCATGGCCAACAGCATGCGACGAACGTTATCGACTTGAGACGAGGCAGCTCCACCATCCATTGTTACATTCAACTGGCCGATTGCCGCCATTTCGTCGACGCCATCGATCAGCTTAATGATTTCTTTGCTGTATTTTTCCTCAAGGAGTTCTCTATCAAAAGCACCACTTGAGACCAAAGGGAACAGCTGCGCAGCGACGAGTGTCGCTTTATCCATCGACAAGGTGATCAAGATTTCGATCATCTCTCGTCCACGCCACAACAAAAGCTCCGCCTGTTCGTTATCCGCCAACACAGATTGGCAGTCACGATACACTTCGGTTAAGCGTTTCGCTGTGTTCTTCTCTTGACCTAGGCTAGCCACCCAGTTTTCAAGTTCAAACTGTTCATCTTGGTTTAAATGCGCGCTTCTTACCGCAACCATCTCATCATCCTAATTATTATATTTGTGTGGTTTGACTAACACCATCCAGGTTAGTTCTTGTGCCAAGCCTTAAGCGTTGGCTTATTGACCACCCTCCACGAGTAAGTGATCAATAAAGTCCCAATTATCAGGACTTTTCAAACAGTGCCATCGACTCTAGATGGCTGGTATGAGGGAACATATCCAGCATACCTAATTTGGTTAATTGGTAGCCTTGCTCCAGCAAGCTCTGACTATCCCTTGCAAGGGTAGCAGGATTACAAGAAACATAAACTATACGGCGTGCGCCAAGCACAGAAACTTGATCAATGATCCCACTCGCACCCGCACGTGCTGGATCGAGCAGCACTTTGTCGAATTGTTCAGCCGCCCAAACTTGCCCTTCAAAATCTTGCTCAAGGTTAGCGTGATAAAATCGAGCGTTATTGATTTGGTTCAAAGATGCATTGTTTGCTGCCTTTTCCACCATTTCTGCCACACCTTCTACGCCAACCACGTGTTTTGCACGTTTCGCGATAGGCAAACTGAAGTTACCTAAACCACAGAACAAATCTAACACTCGCTCGTCACTTTGTGGGTCTAACCACTCCACTGCCTGAGCAACCATTTTCTGGTTTACCGCTTGGTTCACTTGAATAAAGTTATTTGGCGTAAATGGCACGGTGACACCCGCTTCTTGATAGTAAGGCACTTCACCTTCAATTAAATCAAGCTGATCCGTTTCTGGCATCAGATAGAGCGATGACTGGTGACGCTTCGCCAACTCCACCAAGGTGTTGGTTTCTTTTTCAGTCAACTTGCTTAGGTGACGTAATGTGATGCATGGAGCATTATCGCCTAGCACCAACTCTACGTGACCAAGTTGCTCTGGCTTCTTAAACGCTTTTAACGTCGAGTAGATTTCTGGCAATAGCACATTCAACTCAGGTGCTAACACTGGGCAGTCCGTCACTTGCGCGATTTGCTTACTCTGTTTCTTACGGAAACCAAAGTGCAGCTGACGAGTCTTTTTATCTACGAACAAGCTCACACGAGCACGGCGACGGTAGCCAAGAGACTCACCCAATACAGGCGCATCCAACTCGATATCACTGCCGGCAAATTTTCTCATCAACTGGCGAAGCGTTTGCTGCTTGTGCGTCAATTGTTGGTCATAGTTCAAATGCTGTAGGTCACAGCCACCGCATTCATGGTAGTGCGGACAAAATGGCTCCACGCGAGCGTCACTCGGTTTAAGGATTTTAATCAACTTACCGCGAGCGAATTTGCTCTTTTCTTCCACCAATTGGGTTACCACCTCCTCACCCGGTAGCGCACCATCAATAAACAATGGTTTCTTCTTAAGGTAAGCAATGCCTGCGCCGTGGTGATCCAAACGCTCTACTTGTACCGCTTGGTGACGGGTATTCAGTTGCGTTTTCTTTTTAGGTTGAAAGATACGTGCCATGCTCTGTGCCTGATTTGTGTCTAATTGCTCTACTGCTTCACTATTCTTGATTGCAGCCGTTGTGTGATTCGAGTGACTTGATTATGCTTACCGTTTATCCGGTGACGTCACTTCTTTGCTCAAGGCTTTATCGTGCGCTTGAGAAATAATGCGTTATTTTCCCATATCCAGACTCCGATGTAATTAGATAACATGACCAGATATGGCTTAAGAGCACGTGTAATTACACTAACTCTCGCTCCCACTCTCATTATTGGTTTATTACTGAGCGGCTTTTTCTCATTTAACCGCTACCAAGACCTCGAGAAACAAGTTATCACCACAGGCAATAGCATTATCGAACCACTTGCGATTGCCAGTGAAACTCACCTACTTTCCGAAAGTCGCGAAGCCGTTCGTCGCCTTATCAGTTATGCCCACCGCAAAAACTCAAAACTGGTTCGCAGTATCGCGGTGTTCGATGAAAATCATGAGCTTTTCGTCACTTCTAACTTCCATCCCAATTTTGAAGCTCTGATGTTCCCGAAGGATAAACCTATCCCTCAATTAGGCAATTCGGAAATCTTCGATAACTCGCTAATTCTGCGCGTGCCGATTCTATCTGAAGGTCACTATCTTTCGGAGCTCTCAAATGAGAATCAGGGCACAAAAGCCATCGGCTACATCGCAGTGGAAATGGATCTTTCGTCGCTTCGATTGCAGCAATACCAAGAAGTCTTCTCTGCGTTCTTAGTATTGATCCTCGGTCTTGGCCTCGCGAGTGTGTTCGCCTCTCGCCTCATGCATGACGTTACCCAACCGATCACCCACATGAAGAATGTTGTTGACCGCATTCGTCGTGGTCACCTTGATGTGCGTATCGAAGGTAAAATGCACGGTGAGTTGGATCAGCTAAAAAACGGTATCAACGCCATGGCGGTCTCGCTGTCGGAATACCACGTTGAGATGCAGCACAGTATAGACCAAGCGACATCAGACTTGCGTGAGACTCTGGAACAGCTAGAGATTCAGAACGTGGAGTTGGACATCGCGAAGAAGCGTGCCCAAGAAGCAGCACGTGTGAAATCCGAATTCTTGGCGAACATGTCTCACGAACTTCGTACTCCGCTGAATGGTGTGATTGGCTTTACCCGCCAGATGCTGAAAACACAGCTATCGAACAGCCAAACGGATTACTTGCAGACCATTGAGAAGTCCGCAAACAACCTACTGAACATCATCAACGACATCCTCGACTTCTCGAAACTGGAAGCCGGTAAGTTGGCGCTGGAAAACATTCCATTTGAATTCCGTGAAAGCTTAGAAGAAGTAATCAACCTACAAGCCACCAGCGCGCACGAGAAAGGTTTGGAAATCACCTTGAAAGTGGATCCGAAGATCCCGCAAGGCTTGGTGGGTGACCCGCTTCGTATCCAACAAATCCTTACTAACTTGGTCGGTAACTCCATCAAATTTACTGAGCGCGGTAATATCGACATCAGCGTTGAGATGCGCTCACAATCTGGTGATTCGGTCGAACTGCAATTCATGGTGCGCGATACTGGTATTGGTATCTCAGAACGTCAGCAAGCGCAGTTATTCCAAGCGTTTAGCCAAGCAGATGCGAGTATTTCACGTCGCTATGGTGGTACCGGTCTTGGTCTGGTTATCACTCAAAAACTGGTAAGCCAGATGGGCGGTGAAATCAGCCTAACCAGTCGCCTACACCAAGGTTCTACCTTCTGGTTTACGGTTCGCTTGCACTCAACTGAAATGCCAATGAGCGATCTGATTGAAGTCGAACTACTAACTGGTAAGCAATTGCTGTTGGTTGAACCGAACATGCAAGCGGCGTCGGTGACACAGCAGATCCTGAGCCAAGAAGGCATTCTGGTGACCTACCGCTCTTCATTGCCTGAAAACGACGAGAACTACGATTACGTATTGTTGAACCTGGCTGCCAATCAAACCTACGACGATCAATCGGTAGCAGCTTGGATTGAACAAGCCAAACGCATGGCGCCGAGTGTGATCATGGGTACGCCGAGTACCGAATTAGCCCTGGCAGATCAAGTGATGAACGATCATCAGATCCAATGTCTGACTAAGCCATTATCGCGTCGCAAGCTTCTACAAAGCCTAATCACGGACCATGTTGAAACGCCACAAGCGGTAATTGCACCAATTGAGCCAGTGGTGAATGAACGCTTACCACTGACGGTGCTTGCGGTTGATGATAACCCTGCCAACTTGAAACTGATCTCTGCGCTACTAAAAGAGCGTGTAGAAACAGTAACGGCGTGCAGCAATGGTCAGCAAGCGGTGAATCTCGCGACTGAGAAGAAATACGATCTGATCTTCATGGACATTCAAATGCCATTGATGGACGGTGTGACCGCTTGTCAGCACATTAAAGAGCTAGAGCTGAACAAAGACACCCCCGTGATTGCGGTAACCGCGCATGCCATGGCGGGCGAACGTGACCGACTACTGGCTGCGGGTATGGATGACTACCTAACCAAGCCAATTGAAGAGCATGTGCTACAACAGGTTTTGGTTCATTGGAATCCAAATACCTGTACTGAGAGTGTCGACAAAATCGCGCCATCGTATGTCGAACCTGTTGTGGAAACTGCGCCACCAGCGCCAGAAAAACCGCAGCAAGATGTCATCATCGACTGGCAAGCAGCGTTAAAACAAAGTGCCAACAAAGAAGACTTAGCCAAAGACATGCTGCGCATGCTGATTGATTTTATTCCTGAGGTGGAAGAAGTGGTCGATCAAGCATTAGAGCAAGAAGACTTCTCGCGTGATGATCTTATCCATGTTGTGCATAAACTTCACGGTAGCAGCTCTTACTGCGGTGTGCCAAGATTGAAGTCATTGTGTGCAACCTTGGAACAAGCGCTGCGCTCAGGGGCTAGTATTGAAGACATCGAGCCAGAAATGTTTGAACTGCAAGATGAAATGATAAAGGTCACTAGTACAGCGAAACTCTATCTTGAGCAGTAGATAATGACGGCATAAATCAGAGCAATAAAAAAGCCAGAGCATCGACTCTGGCTTTTTCGTATTCGGTTGTTAATCCGTAATCAGGCTAAGTTAGGATTCAAAAATCACCGTCGCGACCGCGTAATGACGTTCATCCGAAATCGACAGATGAACATGATTGACGCCCATCGACTCGGCGATTTGCTTCGCCACACCGGATAAGGTCAATACCGGTTTACCGAACTCATCATTCGAAACTGTAAAATCATGGAAGGTCACGCCTTTTGCGATGCCTGTACCTAGCGCTTTTGAGGCAGCCTCTTTTACTGCGAAACGCTTCGCAAGGTAGCGCCCTTTTTGCTTCAATTCAGCAAACTTTACCATTTCATCTTGCGACAAAATGCGCTTTGCGAAGGGCTCACCCGTTCGACCGAGCGCTTTTTCAATGCGCTCAATCTCTGCGATGTCAGTGCCTAATCCTAAAATTGCCATGCTTAAATCTGATTACTTACGAGCCGCAACCATGATGGCTTTCATTTCTGCCACAGATTTTTCTAAACCATCGAAAACCGCACGACCAATGATCGAGTGACCGATGTTTAGCTCGTAGATTT
This sequence comes from Vibrio sp. M260121, assembly GCF_036533715.1. Classification (NCBI taxonomy): domain Bacteria; kingdom Pseudomonadati; phylum Pseudomonadota; class Gammaproteobacteria; order Vibrionales; family Vibrionaceae; genus Vibrio; species Vibrio sp. M260121. The sequence goes on from NZ_JATABF010000040.1 coordinate 28,505, forward strand.
CTGGCAGTGCTGCGATTGGTGCAACGTTGTGGTAAGTCAGACCGTGACCTGCGTTTACGATGATACCTAGGTCATCGGCGTAGCTTGCGCCTGCTGCAATCTTCTTCAGTTCATCTTGCTGATCTTCTTCTGTTGTCGCATCTGCGTAGTGACCTGTGTGAAGCTCAATGTAAGGTGCGCCACAAGCTTTTGCCGCATCGATCTGTTGACGGTCAGCATCGATGAATAGAGAGACTTTAATGCCCGCTTCAGTTAGCTTTTGCGTTGCCGCTTTCACTTTCTCAAGTTGACCGACAACATCCAGACCACCTTCTGTTGTCAACTCTTCACGTTTTTCAGGAACCAGACAAACGAACTCAGGCTTAGTTTGTAGCGCAATCTCAACCATCTCGTCCGTTACCGCCATTTCAAGGTTCATACGAGTTTGAATGGTTTCACGTAGGATACGTACGTCACGATCTAGAATGTGGCGACGGTCTTCACGTAGGTGGATGGTAATACCGTCAGCACCGGCACGCTCTGCGATCTCAGCAGCATGAACTGGATCTGGGTATTTAGTACCACGTGCATTACGTAGAGTGGCAATATGGTCGATATTAACGCCTAAGTAGATTGAGCTCATTTTCCGTTACTCCGTGCTCGATATGTCTGAATAAATAATTCGCGACTTTTTAAAGGTTTGCCGCCAAGATACGGCTTTAATGCCATACGTGTAAAGCGTTTCGCCGCTTTTAATTGCTCTTTAGTGACGAATCGCCGTTCACTAATCGCAATCAATTCATTACCTAAAAATGTCAGATTGTCGCGCCTTACTGAAGCTATGAATCCCTTTTGTTCACGATAACGGTAAGTCATCTCAGGATCGACAGGCTCACCCGTCCCGGCACAATGCAAGAAATCAACGCCATAGCCCATTGAAGACAGCAGAGCCAGTTCAAAACGACGCAAGCCCGGTTCAGGGTTATCACTCTGAGCCAATTCCGTTAGTGCATGCAGGTAATCATGAAACAGCGCAGGCATAGGCACTTCCGCCATTAACACGCGCCCGACTAATTCATTTACGTACATTGCGGAGTAAAGGTTTATCCCAAACAACGGCAAACCCAAACTGATTGGCTCAGCCTGACGTAAGGTTTTCATTGAACCTTTGCCGGACCATTTCAGCAATAGTGGTGTGAAGGGCTGTAATGCCCCTTTAAGATTAGAGCGTTTGCTGCGCGCACCTTTCGCCATCAACGTGATACGACCATACTCCTCGCTGAATACATCAAGGATCAAGCTCGATTCACTGTAAGGTCGTCGGTGCAATACAAAGCAGCGCTGGAAGCCTTCTGAAGACTGGTTGCTCATTTCAATCAGTGTGCCTAAGTCGGTAATAAAAAATAAGGAGCCAAGCGGCTCCTTATTCTAATCGATATTATATTTTAGTCGATGTTGGAACGAAGTGTCTTCGTTACCAAACTTACAAGCAACCAAGCTTATAGATCGTCAATGTAACCTAGTGAGCGTAGAGCACGTTCGTCGTCTGCCCAACCAGATTTCACTTTTACCCAAGTCTCTAGGTAAACCTTACGACCGAATAGCTCTTCCATATCTAAGCGCGCTTCACGACCAATTGTCTTGATCTTCTCGCCACCTTTACCAATCACCATTTTCTTCTGACCATTACGTTCAACAAGAATTAGGGCGTTGATATGGAAACCGTCAGTTTCTGGGTTGTAATCGAAACGCTCAATCTCAACCGTTACCGAGTATGGCAGCTCTTCACCAGTAAAACGCATCAGTTTTTCACGCACGATTTCAGACGCCATGAAACGCTGAGAACGGTCTGTTACGTATTCTTCTGGGAAGTGGTGCGTTGCTTCTGGCAAGTGATCGCGAACGTGCTTGCGCAGTACGTCGATGTTTTTACCTTGCTTTGCAGAGATTGGCACAACGTCAACGAAGTCCATCTTCTTCGACATGTCGGCCATGTGCATCATCACTTCGTTACGATCTTGCACGTTGTCTACTTTGTTCACACAAAGCACAACTGGGAAGTTCGACTTTTGAAGCTTAGTCAGCACCATCTCATCATCTTTAGTCCAATGCGTACCGTCGACCAAGAAGAACACTAGGTTCACATCACTTAGAGATGAGTTTGCTGCACGGTTCATCAAGCGGTTAATCGCGCGCTTCTCTTCAATATGAAGTCCTGGTGTATCTACGTAGATCGCTTGGTAATCACCGTCTGTGTCCACACCCATGATGCGGTGACGAGTCGTTTGCGGTTTACGAGATGTAATCGAAATCTTCTGACCAAGAATTTTGTTTAGAAGCGTCGATTTACCAACGTTTGGGCGACCAACAATCGCAATAAAGCCACAGTGCTGGTTTTCTGGTGAACTTACTTCACCATTGGATGCAAAAAATGCATCGATATCGAATTCGTTATCAGCCATTTGTTAATTGCTCAAGTGCTGTTTCAGCAGCCGCTTGTTCTGCCTTGCGGCGGCTGGTGCCTTTACCAATGACAGGCTTATCCACACCTGCTACGTCACACTCAACCGTGAACTCTTGGTTGTGCGCTTCACCTTTAATATTAGTCACTGTGTAGACAGGCAGTGGTTTTCTTCTGCCTTGCAGGAACTCTTGTAGGCGAGTTTTTGGATCTTTTTGTGATACGCCAGGCTTGATGGCTTCAAGACGCGAGTTGTACCAGCTCAGTACAATACCGCGCACGGCTTCAATATCACTATCAAGGTAAATCGCACCAATAATGGCTTCTACCGCATCGGCTAGAATAGAGTCTCGGCGGAATCCGCCACTCTTCAATTCACCTGGACCTAATTTTAAATAATCTCCTAGATCGAATTCACGACCCAGTTCCGCCAATGTGTGCCCACGTACCAAAGTAGCGCGCATACGGCTCATGTCACCTTCGTTCACTTTCGGGAAACGATGGTACAGATCATCAGCGATGACAAAACTTAAAATTGAATCGCCCAGAAACTCAAGACGTTCATTATGCTTGCTGTTGGCGCTGCGGTGAGTCAGCGCCAAGTTGATAAGCCCAGCATCCTTAAATTGGTAGCCGAGCTTTCTCTCTAGTTTATCAATTGGAGAATTCATACTCTCTCGATATGTAATGGTTAGTGAATACCACCGACGCGGTTAAAACGCACACCAGTTGGAATCCATGAAGGTAGAACGCTGTCTGCGCCACGATCAAACTCGAAGCTGATCCAGATCGCAACAGCTTTACCGACTAAGTTTGCTTCTGGAACAAAGCCCCAGTAACGGCTATCAGCACTGTTATCACGGTTATCACCCATAACAAAGTACTGACCTTGTGGTACAACCCATTCGTTAACTCCTGGACGTGGCTGGTAGTTCTGCACACGGTCACGAGCGAGCGGGTTCACCAAAACTTGGTGTTCCACTTCCCCCAGTTTTTCATTCATCTGAATCAGAGGAATGCCATTTTGGATAAATTGGCTCTCTTCAACATTGCTCAATTTGACTGGCTTACAAGATGATTCACCTTTCGATTGAATACATACCTGTTTGTCCGCAGAGTAACGCACGGTATCACCAGGCAAACCAACCACACGTTTAATGTAGTCAATGTTTGGCTGTGGTGGGTATTTGAATACCACGATGTCGCCACGCTCAGGCTTGCCAGTTTCCACTAGCTGCGTGCGCCATACTGGGTCTTTCAAGCCGTATGCGTATTTCTCAACCAAAATGAAGTCACCCACTAGTAGGGTTGGCATCATTGAGCCTGAAGGGATTTGGAACGGTTCATAGATAAAAGAACGTAATACCAGTACGAATGCAATCACTGGAAAGATAGAGACGCTGTTCTCTACCCACCAAGGTTGGCTTTCTACTTTTTGTAGCGTCACCGCATCCAGACCATTTGCTGTTTGCGCTTGGATCTCCGCTACCTTTGCTTGACGTTTTTTCGCAAACACCAGTTTTTCTAGTAGCCAAACTACGCCAGTTACCAAAGTCACGATAACTAGAATCAGTGAGAATGTATTCGCCATTAAATTCCCTTATCTAAAAATACGAAAGTGAAAGAGCCGAAACCCTTTCACTTATTTTACTATCTAACGTCTTATGACAGACAAGAGTACGAGATAGTTCAACTCTAGTCTTTACCAACGTGAAGAATTGCTAGGAACGCTTCTTGAGGCAGTTCTACGTTACCGATCTGCTTCATACGCTTCTTACCTTCTTTCTGTTTCTTCAGAAGTTTCTTCTTACGGCTCACGTCACCACCGTAACATTTCGCGATTACGTTCTTACGTAGCTGTTTCACAGTAGAACGCGCGATGATGTGGTTACCGATAGCCGCTTGGATCGCGATGTCGAACATCTGACGAGGGATGAATTCTTTCATCTTCTCTACAAGCTGACGACCACGAGTCTGAGACTGGTCTTTGTGCGTAATCAACGCTAGCGCATCCACTTTGTCGCCGTTCAGTAGTACGTCTACGCGTACCATGTTCGATGCTTCAAAGCGTTGGAAGTTGTAATCCAGAGACGCATAACCACGTGATGTAGACTTCAGACGGTCAAAGAAATCCAATACTACTTCTGCCATTGGAATATCGTAAGTAACGGCTACTTGGTTACCGTGGTAAACCATATCTACCTGAGTACCACGTTTCTCAACACAAAGTGTGATTACGTTACCTAGGTAATCGGCAGGAACTAGGATGTTACAACGCGCGATAGGCTCACGGATCTCCTCAATGTCGTTAACCGCTGGCAGTTTTGCCGGGCTATCAACATACAGAGTCTCGCCGTTTGTTTGCTCAACTTCGTAAACTACGGTTGGTGCCGTTGTAATCAGGTCTAGGTCGTATTCACGTTCTAGACGCTCTTGGATGATTTCCATGTGCAACATGCCAAGGAAACCACAACGGAAACCAAAGCCTAGCGCTGCTGAGTTTTCTGGCTCGTAGAATAGCGATGCGTCGTTAAGGCTCAGTTTACCTAGTGCGTCACGGAAGTTTTCGTAATCATCAGAAGATACTGGGAACAGACCCGCGTATACCTGAGGTTTTACTTTCTTAAAGCCTGGTAGTGGCTTCTCGCTACCGTTTTTCGCTAGTGTCAGCGTATCACCTACTGGTGCACCTAGGATGTCTTTGATACCACAAACTACCCAGCCTACTTCGCCAGTACGCAGAACATCAGTGTCCACTTGCTTAGGCGTGAAGATACCTAGACGGTCTACACCCCAAGTTTGACCTGTGCTCATTACTTTGATCTTGTCGTTTTTCTTCAGTGAGCCGTTTTTAATACGAACCAAAGAAACAACGCCAAGGTAGTTGTCGAACCATGAGTCGATGATCAGCGCTTGAAGTGGCGCGTCTGGATCACCTTCTGGTGCTGGAATTGCTGATACGATGTTTTCTAGAACGTCATCTACACCGATACCTGTCTTTGCAGAACAGCGAGTAGCTTCCATTGCATCAATACCAACGATTTCTTCAATTTCTTCCGCTACACGCTCAGGATCAGCCGCTGGTAGGTCAATCTTGTTCAGGATTGGCACAACCTCTAGATCCATTTCGATCGCGGTGTAACAGTTAGCTAGCGTTTGAGCCTCTACACCCTGACCTGCGTCAACCACCAGTAGCGCACCTTCACAAGCGGCTAGAGAACGTGATACTTCGTACGCAAAGTCAACGTGTCCCGGAGTATCGATGAAGTTCAACTGGTACGTTTCGCCGTCTTTAGCGGTGTAGTTCAGCGTCACACTCTGAGATTTGATGGTGATACCACGCTCACGTTCAAGATCCATAGAATCCAGAACCTGTGCGGCCATTTCACGATCGCTTAATCCACCACAAACTTGGATTAGACGGTCAGATAGGGTCGACTTACCATGGTCGATGTGGGCGATAATCGAAAAGTTACGAATGTGCTTCATAGATTTAGGGTGACTAACTCTTTACAAATAGGGACAGTAAGAAAGCCGTCAGTTGACGGCATTTCAATCAAGTTGGCAGATTCTACCCAATTTCGTTACCGGGCGCACCTTATTTAAAGTTTAGAGCTTATTGAATAGGTTCACCGAGAACACGAATGAGGGTGACTTGGCGTTTGGACTCATCTTCTAGCGGGCGTGACACACGTTTTGCGAGCCACATACCACCAGCCGCGAACAATATCGAAGCGAGGATGGTAATGCCCTCACCACCCGCGGTTAAAGGCACAAGCAGGAAGTTGCCAATCACGGCACCGAGAATCAAACCAAACAGAGGAAGAAGGTAGACCGCCATAGCAGATTTGATCAGGCTTGACTCAGGAAAACCGATTTCCACGACTTGACCAACTTTGACGGATTTTGGGGTACGCAAATGCCACGACAGCGTTTTGTTACCGATGGCTTTGGTAACAACGCCAGTACCGCAGCTTTTTTGCGATGAACAGCTGCTGCAACTGGTTTGTTGCTCGCAGCTGAGATCGACATCATATTGCTGACCGTGACGATGAACACCCGTCACGGTAGCCAATGCAGTCATCATTGCACTTCACTCTTTGTTACATTAAAAGTGACCGATTGTGCGATGCGCTGAGCCGTTGTTGGTGGGATATCACCTACAACAGAGATTTCATGGTTGCCGTTAATAAAGCTATGTAGAGTGCGACGACCTTGACGAACCAGCTGGCCTTTCAGCGAATGCTCATCTTTGTTCGCCACATACACAGAGAAACTAAACAGCCCATCTGAGTACAATTGGCTTTCTACCATTTGGTCGGTCACTGCCATACGGTAGCGATTCAGTTCATTTGGGTGAAAACCTTCTGGTATCCAGCCCACAGTCCAATCGCTGGTGCCGATATCGCCTTTCGGCATGGTCAAAACACCAGGTAATTGAACCTCTTCCAAACCACTCATCAGCTCGCCAATTTTAGGGTTCACTGAGTAAGAGATAGTTCGGTACTGTTCAAGCATTTCACCATCGCGATCGACAAGATCAGCACGCAGTGGCAACTTACTCTTCTCATCAATCCACAACACATAAGAATAACGCAAGCCATCTTTTGGCACGATACGTAGTACTTGTGTTGGTACGCCTGCTTCACGGGCACGACCTACTTTTACGTAGTCGTAGTACAAGTTTAGCTCGTCAATATTCGCGTTCAGCATCGGCATGATTGGAGCAACCATTTTACCCGACTCGATGGTAAACGGCTCCGCGCCGGTTTCGATGTAGCTTACTTCAGTGCCGCGACGAATAACCTCACGCACAGGACCGCTTAGATACACAAGATGTGCGTACTGGTCTTTATCGTGAGTCGCATGACGATACAGCAAAGGTTCAATGCTGTTCTTTTTGATAAGGATATAAGAGAGTTCGTAGCTTAAATTCTTGCTCGCCTCGCTCATTTGATGCAATAAAGCCTCCGCTGGCTTATCACCAGCAAAGGCTTGCGAAGACATCAGACTGAACAGAGCGCAAGCGCTGATCAGAAATTTTTTCATTCAATATCCGGAGTCAGATGTGCATCTTGCTGAGACGCATCACTGTTAATTCTTAGCTGCAATTCGTAGTCACGAAGCATAGCATGAACGCGTTTGCGTTGCTCTTGCATATTTGCTTCACCAACTGAACGCTCTACGGATTCACGCGTCAAGCTTACAGGTTCAGCGCTGCCCGCGAATGGCACAGTCTGAAGTACAGGAAGTTGGTCTGCTTGCGGCGACATTGGGTCGCTACCACCATACTGCTGTACGCCTAGTATCACAACAAGTGACACACACGCAGCGACGGCAACTTGACCAAACTGAGTCAACCATGCAGGCAACTGGCGTTTCGCTTTTTGTGGCTCTGGTTGCGACTCTTTTGGCGCGTCGTTAATTGAAATTACGTTAGCACTGCGCGAATCGATAGCACGATGCACAGGCTCGTCTTCTAACGCTAACGCTACGCTTTCAGCAATATTCCACTCAGGCTTTGCTGGCGCTTCGCCTCGCATCACATCACCAATTAGGTGATAGTTCTGCCAAGCATCACGGCTCTCTTGGTCTTGCTCTAATTCTTGAATTAAAGCCTTATCGACCAATTCTCCATCCATGAGAGCTGAAAGTTTTTCTTTGTCAGCCATTATTTTCACCATAGTTATCACTTGTACTAGCGCTGCAAAAGAGGTTTGATTTTCTTTTCCACCGCCTCACGAGCACGGAAGATACGCGATCGTACCGTTCCCACCGGGCAATCCATTACTTCAGCAATTTCCTCGTAGCTTAAGCCATCAAGCTCACGCAGAGTCATTGCGGTTTTTAAATCTTCAGGTAAGTCTTCGATTGCACTGAACACTACCCGTTGCAATTCTTTGGACAACGTTAAGTTCTCAGGGTTCGAAATTTCTTTCAGTGCATTACCTGTTTCGTAAAATTCAGCTTCTTCAGCATCCACGTCTGTTGCTGGCGGTCTACGACCTTGGGCAACAATGTGATTTTTCGCAGTATTCACAGCAATGCGATACAGCCACGTATAAAACGCACTTTCCCCACGAAAACTAGGGATAGCTCGGTAAGCCTTGATAAACGCTTCTTGTGCTACATCTGGAACATCGCCAGGATTACTTACGTATCTGGAGATAAGGTTACATACCTTGTTCTGGTACTTTGTTACCAGCAGGTTGAATGCTTGCTTATCGCCATTCTGAACTCGCTCAATCAATACTTGATCGGTCAGCTGCTCGTTCATTCGAGCGGATACTCCTATTTGTTATGCCCCTACTCTTCTCAGATATGGGTACTAATTATGCAAAACGTAGTATTGACACCACTGCTTACTTGAGCACTATTGTGACTCCGACGTGAATGAGAAAGTTCCATGGTTTCTCAAATTTTTTGTCATTGTTTTTTCACAGTGTGATGTCATTAGCCAAATCCCGCTCCTCGTCGGACTTAAGTCTCGTTTTGACAAGCGAGCATAGTGATGGGGAAATGGGTATAATGGATGATCTCTGTCCCAGATTGTGCTGGGTAGAGCATAGAAAAGCAATGGCATTGACAAACTATTACTTTTCATTTGCATGGCTAATGGCTATCAGAACATCGCGTTGCAAACAAAACTCAGGAAGCATCCTCATGCCCAAAGCATGGAAAAACAAGAGTGACAGAAGTCACCAAAGTAACGCCGATTTCGATACGTCTCCCAACTTAGCCCTTAGCGACGGATGTCGCGTTAATAGAATGCACATGGTGTGCAAAATATACACAAGGTAACCTTGTTACCTTAGCTTGGGATTGTAAAAGTAATATGAACACAAATCGTGAACATGAATGTGATGTGTTAGTGGTAGGGAGTGGCGCCGCGGGCTTGTCGTTAGCTTTGCGTGTCGCAAACCACTGTAAGGTGATGGTTCTAAGTAAAGGGCCACGCAGCGAAGGCGCAACGTATTACGCGCAAGGTGGTATCGCTGCCGTATTTGATGAGTCGGACACCATTGAGTCTCACGTTGAAGATACGCAAATTGCCGGTGATGGTATCTGTGATGAAGAGACCGTTAAATTCATCGCGGAAAACTCAAAAGAGTGCGTGCAATGGTTGATTGATGGCGGCGTGCCATTTGACCGTGAAGACGATGATTCTGACGATGAACCACGCTATCACCTAACTCGCGAAGGCGGACACAGCCGTCGCCGTATTTTGCATGCGGCCGATGCCACTGGCATGGCAATGCAAACTTCTCTGCAAGACAACGCGCACAGCCACCCAAACATTCATGTTCTTGAGCGTCATAATGCTCTGGATTTGATCACCGAAGATAAAATCGGCGGCGACAAAAACAAGATCATTGGCGCTTATATTTGGAACCGCAACGAAGAGCAAGTTGAAACTGTTCGCGCAAAATTTGTTGTCTTGGCAACGGGCGGCGCTTCCAAAGTGTATCAATATACGTCTAACCCAGACGTCTCATCTGGTGATGGTATTGCAATCGCGTGGCGTGCAGGTTGTCGTGTTGCGAACATGGAATTCAACCAATTCCACCCGACCTGTCTGTTCCATCCAGAAGCGCGCAACTTCTTACTAACAGAAGCATTACGTGGTGAAGGCGCGTATTTACGTCGTCCTGATGGCTCACGATTTATGCCGGATTTCGATGAGCGTAAAGAGCTTGCTCCGCGTGATGTCGTGGCTCGCGCTATCGACTTCGAAATGAAGCGCTTAGGTGCTGACTGCATGTATCTCGACATCAGCCACAAGCCAGCGGACTTCATTACTAAGCATTTCCCAACCATCTACTCTCGTTTGATGGATTTGGGTATCGACATGACCAAAGAGCCAATCCCAATCGTACCTGCGGCGCACTACACGTGCGGTGGCGTCATGGTCGATCAAAACGGTCATACCGACCTGAAGAACCTCTACGCAATTGGTGAAGTGAGCTACACAGGCTTGCACGGTGCGAACCGTATGGCATCGAACTCACTACTTGAGTGTGTGGTTTACGCATGGTCAGCAGCCAAAGACATTCTTAAACATCACAACGAAGTAGAACTAGCACAGCAGGTTCCCTGTTGGGATGAAAGCCAAGTGACCAACAGTGATGAAGAAGTGATCATCCAACATAACTGGCATGAGCTGCGCCTGTTTATGTGGGATTACATGGGCATCGTTCGTACCGATAAGCGCCTTGAACGTGCACTGCGTCGTATCCAGATGCTGCAACAAGAAACGCACGAGTACTACAGCCACTTCCGCGTATCAAACAACTTGCTAGAGCTGCGTAACCTGCTGCAAGTCGCAGAGCTGATGGTGCGTTGTGCGATGCAGCGTAAAGAGAGTCGCGGTCTGCACTACACCTTGGATTATCCAAACCAGCTAGAAAACAGCGGTCCAACGATTCTTACGCCAAACAAATAACTCTGACACTAAACAGTAACCGTCAGATATAAGATCAAATGGGAGCTTCGGCTCCCATTTTCCATTGTCGTAATATCAAACACAGTTGACGATATGCCACGTCTTCACAACTGTCTCGCCAAATCGTGACTTTCTCATCCGACGCTAATTCAAACGTGACTTTGAACGCCGCCGCCGACACATCAACACTCGATATTGTCGAAGTTTGTTTGTCATTGCGTACTGTGCCATCACGATGCAAATACCAACCGCCACAGGCTGAAGGCACGACAAAGCCACCTTGCATTTGGCAACGGATAATCAGTAGTAACAGATAAGTTGATAAGACAAGTGGGATATCAGAACAGATAAGCGCCCAAACGCAACCTAGGAGAAGAAGTTGGTTGGCAATTTGGGCGTATAGAGAAGTGTTAACCTTAAGATTAACGAACCTTGCTGAGGTTGTGCGCGACAATTTTATCGACCATCGAAGCGTGACCTAGATTTTCGCTACGACCGTGGCCCATAACCCAAGTAAACAGATCGGGATCATCGCATTCTAGTAGTGAGACGAAATCACGCTGCTCTTGCTCATTTAGTGCATCAAAGCACTCTTCAAAAAACGGCATAATCACCACGTCAAGCTCAAGCATGCCACGACGACAAGCCCATTTAATACGCGCCTTTTCTTCCGCAGTGTACATTCAGTATTCCTTCATAGATGTCTTGTTCTTAGTGCGGAGTGTAACAAGGGATGTGCAACGTCACTAGTGTGCGGGTCACAATATGTAGCCAAGTCGCTGCAAATCCTGAACGCATTTAATAAACAAACGTTCAGCAAAGCCAAACACCTTAAAATTGAGTGGATATATTGAGTGCTGACAAATGCCGATTCTGCATTTAACATAGCTGAAAAATATCTTCAAAAGGCATTGTAATCATGGAATGGCAAACTCGCTTTTCACCGCTGAACCTATCGACACAAGACGCACTACCTGAGCTGTCTATCTCGCTATTGGATAACCTAGGCATGATCACCATGGTCGGGGATGACAAAAAGTCATACCTACACGGTCAAGTTACTTGTGATGTGGTTTCTCTTGAGAAAGACCAATCAATGTTGGGTGCCCATTGTGATGCGAAAGGTAAAGTGTGGAGCGTCTTCCGCCTATTCCACCATAACGATGGCTACGCAATGGTTCAGCCGAAATCAGCGATTGAAGTGGAACTGAAAGAAATCAAAAAGTACGCGGTGTTCTCTAAAGTGACCATCGAAAAGTCTAGCGACGTTGTGCTAGGTGTCGCTGGTGAGAATGCCGATGCGTTCATCTCAACATTAAATGCTGATTCTGGCGAAGTGCGTACTGTTGAAGGTGGCACTGCAGTCAAAGTGGCTTCAAACCGCTGGTTACTTGCGCTTACAGCAGAAGCAGCACAATCGTTATTGGAAGACAGCCAAGCAACACTGACCACTCATGAACTTTGGACCCGTTTCGATATTGAAGCAGCACTACCATACGTGGCAGCAGACGCGCAAAACGAGCACATTCCACAAGCGCTAAACGTACAAGCGCTCGGTGGCATCAGCTTTACGAAGGGCTGCTACACAGGCCAAGAAACCGTAGCACGCGCGAAATACCGCGGCACCAACAAACGTGCAATGTACATTGTTAAAGGTGCAACCGCTGAAGCCTTAGGTGAGGGTGCGATCGAATTGGAACGTAGTGTCGGTGAAAACTGGCGTTCAGTAGGCGCATTGCTCACACATTACCAATTCAGCGATAACCAAGCGATGGGTCTCATTGTGTTACCAAACAACCTGGACGATGACACTCGTCTGCGCTTGGTTGCTCAGCCAGAGTGCGAATGGGAAATCGCTGCACTACCGTACAGTCTTGACGATGAGTAATACCATTCATACCCCTTTGATGCAGTTTTTGGCGGACCAGAACATCGAGTTCCGCCTTCTTCCTCATCAAAGGCCAGCAACAACCATTGAGGATGCCGCGCAACAACGCGGCATTCGCTCCTCTCAAATGGTCAAAGCGATTCTTTTGCGCGATATGGGGAACCAATATGCGCTTGCCTGTGCTCCAGGTGATCGTAGCGTTGATCCAAAGAAGGTACGCGCACTACTGCAATGCCGTCGCATGACCTGTGTTGATCAAGCGGACGTAGAAGCGATTACCGGATACAAGATTGGTACTGTCACGCCACTACTTTTAAAACGCTACATGCCGATCGTGTTTGACCCAAGTTTGCTTGAAGAAAAAGAAATCACCATTAGCAGCGGTGATCGCATGGCAGGCTTAGCGCTGTCCATCGATGATCTCATCCAATTGTGCCAACCAACCATGGCTGATATCTGCCGCTAACATGTAATCGAGCGCAGGATTCTCACTCCTGCGTGATCTCACTCATATCTCGCCGATTACATTAAAGAATTTTTAATCATTTTAAAAACATAAATAGTCACGCATGAAAAACTCGTATATGCTGAATTTGTTGGTTAAGTTTTCAACAACGACTTAATCAACATAAAGTGAATCAGCTGACTTGTATGACAGCGTTCATTAAGTCAGTCGTCCACTTTTGTGTAATGCATCTGTGACTATTCGCCCGCCGAAGCGGGCTTTTTTTGCGTGGAACTTTTTCCCTTTTCCTTCCTCTAACTCAATGAAAGCAATGCATTTGAAGTTTCAACTTCGTCAAAATGAACAAAATGCAACCCATTGAGTAAAAACATTTAGCAAACAATCATTTTCCTTCTATTCTTAATTCTGTAACAAAACTGATGCTTAATGCACCACGTAAGAACAGGAGGACTCAAGGACTGGTTCCTTCAATAATGATTTTTTGAGGTAATCCTCACGCTATTTGAGATATGACTCTGTCAATTTGTCTAAGGCAGCACAAATCTCTAAAGCCAAGTACCTCAACTGCACTTAATACTATTGCTGTCACAATAATTTTTACGCGAAAAACGTAGAATAACTGGGCTAGGTAAGAGATAAGGAAGAGTAAATATGAGACTGTTTAAGCGCTATACACCAGGTATGATTGCTAAACACATAAGTCGTCTTTTTAAAGGAAGAATTTATATTTACGGAGTCGGTAAATTCGAGTTTGATAACGGAAAATTGATGTTGCCAGAGAAAGCTGAAAAACGTCACTTTCAGGCAGTAAAAGAGATTAACCAAGAGATTATGAAGCTCAGATGCGCATACGCTTAGCTTAAACATCGATGTAATAAGAAAGGCTGGATGAACCAGCCTTTTTTGTGTCTTCTATTCGTGAAGCGATAAACGCGCTTATTGACGCGCTAGTTCCGGCAAATTGCCTTTCAAACCTAGTGCACGCTTCATAATTTCATCTTTCGCACCCGGCAGTTGTCCTGCTAGGCTCAAACCAATACCACGAACCAGCTTCTTGGCAGGGTTCTCACCAGAGAACAGATCACGGAAGCCTTGCATTGCCGCTATCATCTTCGCCGCCTCAGCTTTGCGCCAACGTTCATAACCACGTAGGTTACGTTTGGTGCCAATGTCCTGCCCTTGTTTCCACAGCGCCAACACCTCTTGCGCTAAGCTTGCAGCATCCAATAAACCAAGGTTCACCCCCTGTCCTGCTAGTGGATGAATTGTGTGTGCTGCATCGCCAACTAACGCCACGCGTTCAACCACAAAGTCACGCGCATAACGCATCTTAAGTGGGAATGCCGCACGCTCACCAACGACTTCACACAAACCTAAACGCACATCAAATTCGCTAGTCAGTGCTTTATTGAACTCTTGCTCATTCATCGCTAGCAGTTGCTCTGCGCGATTTGGGTCGGTAGACCAAACAATCGAACACATGTGCGGATCTGACATTGGAAGGAACGCCAGTGGACCTTGCGGTGTAAAGAGCTGACGCGCAACACTGTTGTGTGGATCAGCGGTTTTTACGTTCGCGACAAGTGCACTATGGCCGTAATCCCAATGCGTTAGTGGGATATCCATTTGGTTACGCAGCCAAGAATTTGCACCATCCGCACCAACAACCAACTTCGCTGTCATAGCTTGACCATTGTCGAGCGTTAGCCAGCTTTCTTGCTCACCCACGGCAAGTGTTGCACAACGAGCAGGCATAAACAGCGTCACGTTATCGAGCTTTTGTACTTGCTCTAACAGCGCTAATTGAATCACACGGTTTTCAACGATATGACCGAGATCAGGCTGAGCCATGCTCTGCGCATCAAATGCAATATTAGCGAAGCTGTCTTGCTCCCATACTTCCATCGAATAGTATGGTGAGGCACGACGCTGCTCGATACCTTGCCACGCACCAAGGTTGCGAAGGATGGTTTCACTTGAACGACTTAACGCCGATACGCGAACATCTGGTAGTTCGTTGAGTGTGTCGTTTGGTACTGCACCTTCAATAACGGCCACACGCAGGTCACTGTCCTTAAAAGCGGCAGCTAATGCTAAACCGACCATTCCACCGCCGATGATGGCGATATCTACACTTTGCATCATTGCTATTTGTTACCTAATTCGTTGCCGTTTATCGTTTCACTAAACCAAGTGTATGGCGTAGCAGCGGCTGCTTAAAAGTAGAAAGGTTATCCATCGTTGCGAGGGCAAGATTACGCCCAATTCGCATCGCAGGTAAATCATTTGAGAAAATATGCACGAGAGAGCTGGTTAGCCAAATCGTTTCGCTACGATCATCTTCACGGCGTTGACTAAATCGCATCAGGCCTTGATAACGACCCACGTCTTCAGCTTGCTTAACAACCTCTTCCGCTAAAGATGCCACATCACGAATACCAAGGTTGAAGCCTTGCCCGGCAATAGGGTGAAGCGTTTGTGCAGCATTGCCGACAATAGCAAAGCGGTGTGAAATGTTCTGCTTACGATGACGCAGAAGAAGCGGATAGCTCGCACGTTGTCCGACTTTCTGCATCGCACCTAGTCGCCAACCAAAATCGTTCTGCAAACGCTCAAGAAACTCCGCATCAGATAGGTTCACCACGGTCTGCGCTTCTTCAGGACGCAGACACCACACCAACGACATGCGGTTATCACTCATCGGCAGCAGTGCGACTGGACCATTCTCGGTAAAGCGTTCAAAAGCGCGACCTTGATGAGGCTCTTGCGTCACGATATTCGCAATCACTGCCACTTGGTCAAAATCATGTTCAGACAACTCTAAGCCGATTTGCTGACAACATTGCGATACTGCCCCATCGGCAGCCACCAGTAACTTAGCTTCTAACTTCTCACCGCTGCTCAGTTCAATGTGTGCTTTGTCTTGCTCACGCTCGATGTTCGCAACCGAATCAGGGCAAAACAGAGTGATAGCCTCACTGTTATCCAAGAGCTCTTGGTAGACGCGGCCAACATCGGCGAGTTCCACTACGTAGCCAAGCGCTTCAACGCCAACTTCGTGCTTGGTAATCTCAGTCATGCCCGCATGAGATCGGTCAGAAACATGAATATGTTCAATTGGGGTTGCACAAGGCTCTATAGCAGACCACAACTGCAAGTGACGCAGAATATTGACCGTACCGTAGGACAGAGCAATCGAGCGCGAATCAAAGCCCGGATGTTGATCCGATTGGGCTTTAAAAGGCTCAACGACCGCAATTTGCAGCGCGCCTTTAGATAAACGGTCGATTGCTAACGCAAGTGTGGCACCAGCCATGGCACCACCAGCAATTACAACGTCATATTGCCTCATGCTAACCTCTAGAAACTATTCGATAATGGGAAACGAGTGATTAATGAATCGTTGGTTTGTTTTCGTTGCTTTCAGGACGAGCACCAAACTCTGCATGAATAGTTAATACGCAGGCTTTAACGTGTTCGATTACTTGCTCTAGTAATAGCGCTTGCTCGCCTAGGTCATCATCTTCATCAATACCAAGTTTGGCGATTTCTTCTAGATCAGCCAGGGCTTCCTTTGCATCGTCTGATGCCTTATCAATCGCAATGCCCGCTAAGCCCATACCTGAGATAAAGTGGTTCACAAAGTCAGACACACCATCTGCTAGTGCAAACAAACCTTCTTCGCCCGCTTCATCTGGAAGCAGTAGAGACAACTCCATAGAAGTGCCAGTTAGCTCGTTAACGGTTACTCGGAACACGCTTTGTGCCAGTGCTAATGCGCTTGATGGCCAGCCCATGCCTTCGTTGGTGTAATCAAACAGAATCGGTTGCCAGGTTTGGTCGTTAATCGCCAATCCACCACTTAGCATGCCAACAAGTAGACCGTGCAATTCTGCTGGGGTCACAGCAAGGCTTGCAGATTTCAGTTCGGCAGCAATAGATTGGTATTCAGGAAGGGTGATTTCACTCATAATCTTGGCTCATTCTTGCGTAATAATGTATCGACATATCCTACCATCAAGCCTAGTCGGCTGAAACGGCTATCAAATTCAATTTTGGACAGCATTTAATCAATTTGCCCAATTCCTGTGTGATCACTTCACCATTTTTCTTTCTGTGATGGGAAATGCTTGAATCTTAATAGCGGTTTTCCTATAGTTTCCTCCTCGGTAGTTGTATAACGCAACGCCTTAGATAGCGCGAATATAGAGTTTATTCATCATGAGCAATCAAGCGATCGACGTTGAAATCCTTGGCAAAATGACACGAGTCAATTGTCCTGCGGGGCAAGAAGAGTCACTAATTACAGCGGCTAAAGATCTTGATCGTCGATTGAAAGAGATGAGCGAGCGTACTAAGGTAACCAATGAAATTCAGCTACTGACCTTTGCTGCGTTGAACATTTGTTATGAACTGCATACCAAGTCATACGAATCTAACGGTCAGCAACAAGAAATTACTGAGCGAATGGAAAAGCTCACCGCGTCTTTAGAAAGCGCGCTTAGTAAGGTAACACAAGGACAGCAGTAGATACCAAATTTACCCTGGGGTGTGCGTCAGTTGGATTTAAGTCCCTGAGCCGATAAGCAATACCAAAGGGTTAGTACTTGATAGCTATTGAGCAAGCTTGGCATGCACCGAGAAGCCTACGGTTATCATTGCTGATCCGCCTTGAACCAGCTGGTTCAAGGGCCACAATCCTCAACGGCACCCTGGGGTATCCTCTCTATGTCAGACCTATCTCGACAAGAATTCCGCAAACTCATCCGTGAAAAACGCAACGCCCTTTGTAGCGATACTCAGTTCCAAGCTGGGCTCGATCTCGTTCAGCAGTTTTCACAGTTAACAGAAATCAAAACCGCACAGCACATTGCCATCTATTTGTCTGCCGATGGCGAGTTAGACACTAAACCTTTGATTGAATCACTATGGCAGCAAGGTAAGTCGATTTACCTGCCCGTCATTCATCCTTTCTCTAAAGGTCAATTACTCTTCTTGCAATACGTCAATGATGAGCAGTTGGTGTATAACAAATATGGAATCTTAGAACCTGCGCTTGATATCCGTTTCCTGAAACCGGTTCGTGAACTGGATGTCATTTGTACACCGTTAGTCGGGTTTGACAGTGTCGGCCATCGCTTAGGTATGGGCGGAGGCTACTACGACAGGACACTCTCACGCTGGTTTAGCTCTGGCGAAGGTGCCAAACCGATCGGTATCGCTCACGATTGCCAGCATGTAGAGCGCCTACCCGTTGAAAGTTGGGATATTCCATTACCTAAGATCGTGACTCCAAGCCAAATCTGGCAATGGGAAAAGTGACACTTACCCGCTATAATCACGCCGCAAACGTTAACGAACATCTATTCAGGAGATTGGCATGACTCAAGATGAAATGAAGAAAGCGGCTGGTTGGGCAGCACTTAAGTATGTTGAGAAAGGCAGCATTGTCGGTGTTGGTACTGGCTCTACCGTGAATCACTTCATCGATGCCCTAGGCAGTATCAAAGATGATATCAAAGGCGCAGTGTCTAGCTCTGTTGCTTCTACTGAGCGTCTAAAAAAGCTTGGTATTGAGGTTTACGAGTGTAACGACGTAGCAATGCTAGATATCTACGTTGATGGTGCAGATGAAATCAACGCAGCGCGTGAAATGATCAAAGGCGGCGGTGCTGCATTGACTCGTGAAAAGATCGTTGCGGCTATTTCAGAGAAATTCGTATGTATCGTTGACGGCACAAAAGCAGTTGACGTACTTGGTCAGTTCCCACTTCCTGTCGAAGTTATCCCAATGGCGCGTTCATACGTTGCTCGTGAATTGGTAAAACTAGGCGGTGATCCTGCATACCGTGAAGGCGTAACAACGGACAACGGCAACGTAATCCTAGACGTGCACAACATGCAAATCACTAACCCGAAAGAGCTTGAAGACAAGATCAACGGCATTGCAGGTGTGGTAACGGTAGGTCTATTCGCTCACCGTGGTGCTGACGTGGTTATCACTGGCACACCAGAAGGTGCGAAAATAGAAGAATAAATCATTAGATGATTTAAATTTTCTGTTATTTCATTACAGACGGCGCCCTAGGGCGCCGTTTTTTCTTCCTTTTTCTAAGAAAAGCATGCCTTATTCCGTAATTTTCTTACCCAAAGCAAAAATTTTTTGTTACTTTATTGAGCAGAAGACGCACAGGGAAACGTTTGTCTTCCGACAAAACTGTTAATTATCCCCTTTTTAATGGTTTTGCTTTATGTGCGCCACATTAGCCCACCTTTCCATTTTAAGGACGAGAAAAATGGCCAAAGTTTCACTGGAAAAAGAAAAGATTAAGATCCTCTTGCTAGAGGGACTCCACCCTTCTTCAGTTGAAGTTCTTCAAGCAGCTGGCTACAGCAACATTGAATATCACAAAGGTTCCCTTTCAGAAGAAGAGCTGATTGAAGCAGTAAAAGACGTGCACTTCATCGGTATCCGTTCCCGAACGAACCTATCGGAAGAAGTGATCAATGCGGCGAATAAGCTAGTTGCGATTGGCTGTTTTTGTATCGGTACCAACCAAGTTGACCTAAGTGCTGCCGCTCGACGCGGTGTCCCTGTATTTAATGCACCATTCTCAAACACGCGCAGTGTTGCCGAGTTGGTATTAGGCCAAGTTCTACTACTTCTTCGTGGTATCCCTGAGAAAAATGCACTAGCACACCGTGGTATTTGGAAGAAGAGTGCAGACAGCTCTTACGAAGCACGTGGTAAGCGCCTGGGTATCATCGGTTACGGTCACATCGGTACTCAGCTGGGTATCATCGCAGAAAACTTAGGCATGCGCGTTTACTACTACGACATTGAAAACAAACTGTCGCTAGGTAACGCAACGCAAGTGTTCACCATGAGCGAACTACTGAACAAGTGTGACGTCATTTCTTTGCACGTTCCTGAAACGCCAGAGACAAAAAACATGATGGGTGCAGAAGAGTTCGCACGCATGAAGCCAGGCGCAATTTTTATCAACGCTGCGCGCGGTACTGTCGTAGACATCCCAGCTCTGTGCCACAGTCTAGAGTCTGGTCACATCTCAGGCGCTGCGGTTGACGTATTCCCAGTAGAGCCAAAAACCAATGCTGATGCATTTGAGTCTCCACTGCAGAAGTTCGACAACGTCATCCTAACTCCACACGTCGGTGGTTCAACGCAAGAAGCGCAAGAAAACATTGGTGTTGAAGTTGCTGGTAAACTGGCGAAATACTCTGACAACGGTTCAACGCTATCAAGTGTGAACTTCCCAGAGGTATCACTGCCTGAGCATCGTGAATGTTCACGTTTGTTGCACATCCACAAAAACCGCCCTGGTATCCTGACGCAAATCAACACCATCTTTGCTGAAGACGGCATCAACATCGCAGGTCAGTACCTACAAACTGCAGCTGAGATCGGTTACGTGGTTATCGACGTAGAGACTTCTCGTGCAGAAGAAGCACTGGTGAAACTAAAAGGCATCGAAGGCACAATCCGTGCTCGCATCCTTCATTAACCACTGATTACTAGATATAAAAAAGGCAGGGACTTCCCTGCCTTTTCTGTTTCTGTTCGTCGTGTTTAACTGGGCTTATTTAAGCTTGTAAATCACATCAACTTGATCACGAATCACGAGTGTCGAGTCTTGGTAGCTATTTGAGCTTCCTACAGCTTCCATTGCCATTGAACGCATTAGTACTGGGCGTGCGTGCATTTGGTTGTAATTAATCTGCCAAACATCACCCAATTTTTTATCAAAACCAGTCGCTAAAGATGCCGCCTTGCTTTGCGCATCTTTGATTGCTTCCATACGCGCTTTTTGTTGATACTCAGACTGGTTACTCACTTTAAGCTGAATATTATCGACTTGATTAATGCCAGCTTTTAACGCCATGTCCAAGTATTCATTCAAGTTAGCAAGATCGTTAACCGTCACATCAATACTACGTGATGCGCGATAGCCAACTAGCTCTGCTTTGCCCGATTTTGGATAGTGATACTGCGGTGCTAAGTATAGGTTTGAACTGGTGATGTTGTCTTTTGACAACCCTGCATCCGCTAAGCTTTTTAGAAACGCATCAACGGTATTATCGACCGATTGCTTCGCTTGCTCCGCAGTCATTGTGGTATCAACCACCTTCACAGAGAAAGTGGCCATATCTGGAGTTGCAACAACTTCACCATATCCAGTCGTACTCACATGAGCAAAATCAGGTGCATCATTCGCAAGTACAGAAACACTAGTAAGGCTTAGTGCCGAAGCCAGAAAAATTGAAGACAGTTTCATTCGATAAATCCATCCGTATTGAAATAGAAAAATCACTCCAAATGCCGGAGTTCAAGACGAGATACTCGATGAATGCCATGGCGGATTAAGTTGATGCCTCATCTAAACCAGAAAAATTAAAGGCACCAATGAACTGGAGTGTATATAGCTTCATCATAGAAACTTCTGCCAATTATCCAAGCGCCCTAAGCGACTTCTAACACAACTTTGACTGTGTTACTTCGCCGTGATTTCAGCTTAAAACGTGAGCCAAGCGGGAACTTATTGTGGCAAATGTTGTTGCGCATAGCCAACGATCGCTTGTGAGATCTCTTGAAGCACCCCCGTTTCTAACTGCCAGTGATGCCAGTAAATTCGATAGGACATCAAAAAGCCCGGCGTAATATCAATCAACTCACCTTTCTCCAGTTCGTCAGTGATCTGCAATCGGGGAATCAAACAATAAGCCACGCCTGCTAACGCCATCTTAAGGAAAGCTTCTGAGCTACTGATGTTGTGATGAATCACGCTATCTGGCCTCACGTTGAAGTGTTCCGTTAAAAACTTCTTATGCAGATCATCATATTGGTCATAAGACACCGCCGGCGCTTTGGCCAAAGTCTGGTTGTTGACCCCTTCCGAGAAGTAACGTTGATAAAACTCTGGGTTGGCGACGCAAACATAATCGATGCGACCAAGGTAGTCTGCTCGACAGCCCGGGATGGCTTGAGACTCTAAACTGATCGCCCCTGCAACCTCACCGCTTCTTAGCTTCTCAATCGAGCGCGACTCGCCATAAATGGTCAGTTTTAGTTCCACTTGGCGATGCTTCATTACGTCTTGCAACGCAGGTAAGAGCCAAGTTGCGAGACTGTCTGCATTGGTTGCTAATGAAAGCTGTACAGGACGTGTTGTCGTGTCGTTTTTTAGTTCAGGGAGGATTTCATGCTCAAGCAATCTTACTCGGCGATAAAGCCCGAGTAACTTCTTACCAATCGGGGTTGGTTTTGGTGGTTGCTCCCGAATAAGAACCGGTTGGGCAAGGTACTTCTCTAGCTGCTTGATACGCTGGGAAATGGCGGATTGTGAGACAAAAAGGTGTTCAGCCGCTCGGTCAAAACTGCCTTGATGTACCACCGCATCTAACGCTTCAATCCATTTATAGTCCAATCCTCGCACGTGTTTTTTCTCCTTAATAAACGCCCAAAAACCTCGATAAGTATTGCTAATAATATATTAAAATCATTAATTATACTTATTTAAATAAAAGTTTTATCTTCCATTCCTCTGTTGTTCTATTGCTAATTTTTTGAGGTGTGTTGTGAGCTTTTGGGTGTTATTACAAGGATTCGGTTTAGGTGCGACAATGATCATTCCAATCGGTGCGCAGAATGCGTACGTCCTTAACCAAGGTATTAAGCGTCAACATCACCTGACGACCGCGACCATCTGTAGCATCCTAGATATGATCTTCATATCGCTTGGTATTTTTGGTGGTGGTGCGATCCTATCGCAAAATGAAATCCTGCTGACCTCAGTCACTTTAGGTGGTATTGCCTTCTTAAGTGTTTACGGCTTACTGTCACTAAAAAGCGCATTCAAACCGGCAGACACCTCTGAATCGAAAGGTGAAGTCGTCGCTCGAGGTCGTCGTACCGTGATTCTTGGCGCACTTGCCGTCACAGTGTTGAACCCACATCTTTACTTAGATACCGTAGTAATCTTGGGTTCAATTGGTGGTCAATTCGAAGGGAATGATCGCATCGCATTTGCAATGGGCACCATCATGGCTTCATTTGTGTGGTTCTACACACTCTCACTAGGTGCTGCGAAATTAGGTCCGACGCTCTCAAAACCAAAAGTGAAGAAAGGCATCGATATTGCGGTTGCCGCTATGATGTTTACTATCGCTTTTGTTCTTGCGAATGAGTTAACCACCAAATACTGGTAAAGAAAAATAGGAAAGAAACACGACATGGAGTCACTGGAAAAAATCCATCAAATCAACCGAGAGCGATTCAATGCGCTCTCCATCCCCTTTCGAGAATGGCGACACGAAGCCATTCTCGACTTCGAAACCGACGTCAGAGTCGCCGCACAACTCGGTTGGACAGGCACGCATACTAAGAGTCTTTTTCTCAAGCTAAAAGGACAAGGTTATGCGGTGTACCTAACCGACAAGGACTCGCGTTTAGACTCCAAGCAAATCAAAGCCATTACTGGTAAACGACCTTCAATTTGCAGCGACGATGAAATGATTGAGCAACTAGGTTGTGTGCCCGGCGCAGTTTGTCCTATTGGCTTACCTGAACATGTCACCATTATCGTCGATACGGCCCTCTATCAACATGAAGAGCTACTCTATACTCCTGGTTTACCCGAATCGACTTTCGGTTTTGCAGGTAAAGAGCTCAAGCAACTACTCCTTGCTGGCAGCAATACCCTATTAGAAATATAAAAATCCTAGAAATAAAAAAGCGAGGCAAACGCCTCGCTTTTTCATGTTCTCAATCGAAGGGATTAAGCTTCTACTTTGTTCAAGTGAACATCCATTTGTGGGAATGGAATTTCGATGCCTGCTTCATCCAACGCTTCTTTGATTGCTTGAGTAGAATCGAAGTAAACGTCCCAGTAATCAGCAGTTTTACACCATGGACGAACCACGAAGTTCACTGAAGAATCTGCTAGAGCCAGTACACCAATTTGGATTGCTGGATCTTTAAGGATACGCTCATCTTTTTCTAGCACGTCACGGATAACTTGCTTAGTTTGTTTAAGGTCAGCACTGTAAGAAACACCGATAACTAGGTCTACACGACGCGTAGCGTGGCGAGAGTAGTTAGTGATTGCGCCGCCGATAACTGATGAGTTCGGTACAACAACCATTTTGTTGTCAGGTGTTTTTAGTACAGTTTGGAAGATTTGAATTGCTTCAACACTACCTGCTACACCGCCGATTTCTACGTAGTCACCAGACTTGAATGGACGGAATGCAACAATTAGTACGCCCGCTGCAAAGTTAGATAGTGAGCCTTGTAGAGCAAGACCAACAGCAAGACCTGCCGCACCGATTACCGCAACTACAGATGCAGTTTGAACACCTACACGGCCTAGTGCCGCGATAAGTACGATAACGAATAGAAGGTAACGAACTAAACCATTGACGAATTCAACAACAGCTTTGTCCATCTTTTTCTTTTCAAGCACTTTTGAAACGCTGTTTGCCACCGCTTTAACGATAATGTTACCGATAAATAGGATCAGCAGTGCAGAAATGATGTTCACACCGTACTGAATAAGAAGATCTGAGTTGTTATTTAGCCATGTTTCAGCTTTGCTCAAACCATCCGTTAAAGAGGTATCGATACCCATCGATTCACCTGCCATAATTCGTATCCTCAAAATAAAGATATTAAATCTAATTGCCGTTAATTTATGAACCTTGTTTTTTATAGGTTCTTATTCACAACAACATCCCTATTGTTTTCCTGAACAGTGTCAGATTTTTGGCACAATATCTCAAAACTGAAATTTTGCAAAGTCAGAGTTTAGCAAAGACCTACAAAACAAAGCTTTATCAGATTTTTCTGATACTGGCTTGTTACAGAGTACGCAATGGATTTACATTTCGCCACACTTTTTACTTGGTTTTATGCCACTTGGTGCGGAAATGCGCTGAGTTTCGAAATTTGCGCCAAAAACAGAAGGGATATGAAGTGCGGTGATCATATAGCAGTTGATTTAGTTATCAATTACTACAGGAAGGAGAATCTAGACAGTCTCATTGTTTAGACATAAAAAAACCCGCTCTAAGAGCGGGTTTTTAGAAACTCAGTTGAGACGAATTATAGTACGTCTACTGCGTTTAGGTCAGCAAATGCTTTCTCTAGACGAGCTACCATTGAAGCTTGACCAGCACGTAGCCATACGCGTGGATCGTAGTACTTCTTGTTTGGAGCGTCTTCGCCAGTTGGGTTACCGATTTGACCTTGTAGGTAATCACGGTTTTCCGCTTCGTATGCACGGATACCGTCCCATGTAGCCCACTGTGTATCAGTATCGATGTTCATTTTGATAACACCGTAGCCGATAGACTCTTGGATTTCTGCTTCAGTAGAACCAGAACCACCGTGGAATACGAAGTTTAGAGCGTTTGGTGCGATACCGAACTTCTCTGCACAATATGCTTGAGAGTCACGTAGGATAGTTGGAGTTAGAACAACGTTACCTGGCTTGTATACACCGTGTACGTTACCGAAAGATGCTGCGATAGTGAAACGTGGGCTAACAGCGCTTAGTTTCTCGTATGCGTATGCAACGTCTTCTGGAGAAGTGTAAAGCTCAGATGCGTCCATATCAGAGTTATCAACGCCGTCTTCTTCACCACCAGTACAACCAAGTTCGATCTCGATTGTCATGTTCATTTTAGCCATGCGCTCTAGGTACTTAGCACATGTTTCGATGTTCTCTTCTAGAGACTCTTCAGAAAGGTCTAGCATGTGAGAAGAGAATAGAGGCTTACCAGTTTGAGCGAAGAACTCTTCACCAGCGTCTAGTAGACCGTCGATCCATGGTAGAAGTTTCTTAGCAGCGTGGTCAGTGTGTAGGATTACTGGCACACCGTAAGCTTCAGCTACAGCGTGAACGTATTTAGCACCAGCTACAGCGCCAAGGATTTGAGCACCTTGACCTTCAAGTTTAACGCCTTTACCAGCGAAGAAAGCTGCGCCGCCGTTAGAGAACTGAACAACAACTGGAGCTTTAACTTTTGCAGCTGCTTCAAGTACTGCGTTTACAGAATCAGTACCAACAACGTTTACTGCTGGAAGTGCAAAGTTGTTCTCTTTTGCTACTTCAAATACTTTCTGAACGTCATCGCCAGAGATAACACCTGGTTTTACGAAGTCGAAGATCTTAGACATGGATGTAATCCTATTTATCTGTCGTTTTATAAACAAAACTTGTTAAATTGAAAATCTTGCAAACGTTTGCTCACAACTGGGGCTATTTTAGCAGAGTTCCACTCTCGTTGCAGCAAACAAGAAAGCGGGAGAGGACTCCCGCTTTACTAATATTACTTAGCGCGTGCTTCTAGCATTTCAACTGCTGGAAGTACTTTACCTTCTACGAACTCAAGGAAAGCGCCGCCGCCAGTAGAGATGTAAGATACGTCAGCTTTGATACCGAACTTGTCGATAGCTGCTAGCGTGTCACCACCACCTGCAACAGAGAAACCTTCAGAAGCTGCGATAGCTTCAGAGATACCTTTAGTACCTGCTTCGAAGTTCTTGAATTCGAATACGCCTACTGGACCGTTCCATAGGATAGTCTTAGCGTTCTTAAGGATTTCTGCTAGTTCAGCAGTTGAATCTGGACCAAGGTCGAAGATCATGTCGTCGTCTTGTACTTCAGAAACGTGCTTGATTTCAGCTTCTGCGTTCTCGTCGAATGCTTTCGCACATGCAACGTCAGTTGCTACTGGAATTGCACACTCGTCCATTAGCTTCTTAGCTGTTTCAACTAGGTCTGCTTCGTATAGAGACTTACCAACGTTGTGGCCCGCAGCTGCGATGAATGTGTTAGCAATACCACCACCAACAACTAGTTGGTCAGCGATTTTAGATAGAGACTCAAGAACAGTTAGCTTAGTAGAAACTTTTGAACCACCTACGATAGCAACCATTGGACGAGCAGGCTTGTCCATTGCTTTACCTAGAGCTTCTAGTTCGTTCGCTAGTAGAGGACCAGCACATGCTACGTCTGCGTGCATACCAACACCGTGAGTAGATGCTTGTGCACGGTGAGCTGTACCGAATGCGTCCATTACGAAGATGTCACATAGAGAAGCGTACTGCTTAGACAGTTCTTCTTCGTTTTTCTTCTCGCCTTTGTTGAAGCGAACGTTTTCTAGAACAACGAGTTCACCAGCGTTTAGTTCTAGACCGTTTAGGTAGTCTTTCGCTAGTTTAACTTCGCACTCTAGTGCGTCGTTTAGGTAGTTAACTACTGGTTGTAGAGAGAACTCTTCAGCGTATTCACCTTCAGTTGGGCGACCTAGGTGAGAAGTAACCATAACTTTAGCGCCTGCTTCTAGGCAGTGCTTGATAGTTGGAAGAGATGCGATGATACGTGCATCTGAAGTTACTTTACCGTCTTTTACTGGCACGTTTAGGTCAGCACGGATAAATACACGTTTACCTGCAAGATCCAGGTCAGTCATCTTGATTACAGACATGATGTGTCCTCTCAAATATTAAATAATTAAAGTTTTTAAAAACTCGGCAATCCTGCCAAGCCCGTTAATTCTTCAAACTGGTTACTGATATGGAGATACGTCAGATTTATTTCAAGGCTTAAAATAAAAAATTTCTCCATCGCCTCTTCACCATTATTGCTCCACTTGTGAAGAAGCTTGCATTGCTAAGGCGGTATCCAGCATCCGGTTAGCAAAGCCCCATTCGTTATCGCACCAAACAAGCATTTTAACGAGTTGCCCGTTACTCACTCTTGTCTGAGTTCCATCCACAATTGCACTATGGGGATCGTGGTTAAAGTCGATGGAAACGAGCGGCGATTCAGTATAGTCAACAATGTCACGTAATGTACACTGAGATGCGTTAACAATGGTTTGATTTACGTCATTAACTTTCACATTTGTACTAATTGTGACACTTAAATCCATCGCAGTGACGTTAACTGTCGGAACTCGAACCGAAATAGCTTCGAATTTGTTGGAAAATTTCGGGAAGATTCTTTCAATACCCTTATGCAACTTAGTATCGACTGGAATGATGGATTGACTGGCTGCACGCGTACGGCGTAAATCATTGTGGTAAGCGTCGATAACTTGCTGATCGTTCATTGAAGAGTGAATCGTGGTGATGGTGCCAGACTCAATGCCAAAGGCCTCATCTAATACTTTAATAATAGGAACGATACAGTTGGTGGTACATGAACCATTGGACACCACGCGGTGCTCATCTCTGAGGGTTTCGTGGTTCACACCGTAAATAATGGTGTTATCGAGATCGCTTGCGCCAGGGTGTGAAAACAGAACTTTTTGCGCGCCTGCTTCAATATGAGCTTGGCCATCGGCTTGTGAGCCGAAAACACCAGTACAATCGAGCACGATGTCGACTTCTAAGTCACGCCATGGCAAGAGTTCAATTTCAGCAAGGTGAAGGATTCTAATGGGATCGAATTCGCCACTGTCGTGGTGAACATAGAGGTGTTCTTGGTCGTGCGAGATTTTCTTTCCGAAGCGGCCATGACTAGTGTCATATTGAAGAAGATGTGCCATCGCTTCGGGTTGCGCGAGTTCATTAACCGCCACAACTTTTATCTGCTGATGCTTACCGCTCTCATATACTGCTCGCAGTACATTACGACCGATACGTCCAAATCCATTGATCGCAACTTTTAGCATTTATCCTTCGCCTCACCAAAAATTCGTGTCACAGATAGTACCTGATACGGAGGCTGAGCGCATTAAGTAAGTGATCTCACTCGCGGTAAACTATCTTTTCACTTCCCGGAATATTCATACCACCAATATATTGAGTTCTGACGTTACGCGTTTCGCTTGGCATTTTAACTCCTTGTTTGACCACCAAAAGGAAATGCGTATGTCAGGTTTTCCCACTGCTCACTTTTGCAAGCGATGCAATAGAGAAACACCACACTCAGAGGTGCTGGTCCGTAAACCAAGCAGTTACGATACGGATAAATCGATTCTTGGAACCTTAAAACTTTGGGCTCATACCCTGATAAACGGCGGTCACTATTACGATATGGATCGTTATGTCACTTGTAAGGAATGTGGACACAAAGAGAAGGATAACTGGGGAAACGAATTTGAATAGGCACAAAAAAACCGAGCACTAATGCTCGGTTTTTCATTTCTAGCGCTAAATTACGCTAATAGTTCTTTTGCTGTGTTCACTACGTTTTCTACAGTGAAACCAAACATTTCGAACAGTTGGTCAGCCGGTGCAGATTCACCGAATGTTGTCATACCGATGATACGACCGTCGAAACCAACGTACTTGTACCAGAAGTCTGCAATGCCAGCTTCTACAGCGATACGTGCAGTTACGTCTGATGGCAGTACTGATTCACGGTAAGCTGCGTCTTGCTTGTCGAATGCATCTGTTGATGGCATTGAAACAACGCGCACTTTCTTACCTTCAGCGGTTAGTTGCTCAGCCGCTTTCACTGCTAGTTCAACTTCAGAAC